>JAFKFP010000068.1:833-22215 GCA_017308185.1 bacterium
TATCGAGGTACTCCTGGAACGTCTTCCCTTTCTGGAAGCGGTCCACGGTAATCGGGTTGTCTGGCGCCTGGGTCATGCAGCAGTTACTCCTTGTGGGCGCCGTCAGAGGGCACGCCACATCATGGTACGAGCCTACACGGCTGACGAGTGCCCTTACAACCCGTAAGGGCGGATCCGTGGCGGCGTGGCCTCATGCCTCAACCGCGAACGGTAGAAGGAGAGACCCGCCCCGCCTGGCTGAGAGCCCGAACCGGCTAGCGGGCAGCGGGCCCGGCGACACGTTCCGTGGCTTTGGCGCGGTCCCAGAGAGCATCGAGGCCGGCGAGGTCGAGGTCGTGGAGGTCCACGTTTTCGGCGGCGGCGAAGGCTTCGACCTGGCCGAAGCGGCGGCGAAACTTCTCATTTGCGTGGCGCAGGGCCTGTTCGGCTTCGATGCCGAGGCGCTGCGCGATATTGGCGATGACGAAGAGTACGTCGCCAAATTCATCTTCGCGGTCGGCAGCGCCTTCGGCGTGTGCGAACTCGTCTATCTCCTCGCGGAGCTTTTCGAGCGGCCCTTCGATGTCGGGCCAATCGAAGCCGATGCGGCGGGCGCGGCCCTGGATGGATTGCGAGGCAGCGAGCGCGGGCAGGGAGCGAGGCACGCCATCGAGGATGGATGTCCGCGGTTTCTCCTGTTGCTTGAGGGCTTCCCAGTTCTGATAGACCTCTTCGGCGTCGGCCGCTGTGGCTTCCCCGAAGACGTGGGGGTGGCGCCGGATGAGTTTTTGCGTGATGAACGCGTTCACGTCTCCGTAGTCGAAGGTCCCCTCGCGCTTGCCGACGGCAGCATGCATGAGGACCTGCAAGAGGACGTCGCCGAGCTCTTCAGTGAGTGCGACTGGATCAGCGGCATCGATCGCTTCGAGCGCCTCATAGGCTTCTTCGAGCAGGTGTGGGCGCAGGCTGGCGTGGGTCTGTTCGCGGTCCCAGGGGCAGCCATCGGGTGCATGGAGGCGCTCGATGACAGCGTACAGGCCATCGAAACGGCGTACGTCGTCGATGGCATCGAGTGCGGGGACAAAGAGGCAATCGAGATAGCCGAAGGGCCTGTGGTCGAGTTCCGCGAGCGGCATCTCAGCGGCGCGCTCCTCCGGGCCGCCGAGCGCATGCAGCCGAGTTACCGTGTGTTCGGGTGGGTAGATATCGAGCAGGCGCAGCTTCAGATCTGCTGCGCCATCGCGGTCGTACACCTGGCTGATGAGCGCCGGTTTCTGGGCGTCGATGCGGAGATCGAGTGCGTCGCAGAGTTGCACGTCGCCGAGGTCGCGATGGAGAGCGACGGCAGCCACATCCACGTAGCTGACGGCCGGGTGCACCTGCACGGCGATGCCGCGCGCGGCGGCCGCATCGAGGAGCAGGACAACGCTCTGTTCCGCGATGAGCGGGTGGCCCGGTACGGCGTAGACGACATCTCCATCGGCGGCAGCGGTGAGCACGCGCATGGCAATGGCACGATAGACCTCATCAAACGAGACCCCGGCGCGGTAGAGGTCGTCGCAGTCTTCGAACGCATGCGCAGCGTCGAGCATGGCGACCGTGGGGTGGTGACGCGTGCGGAGTATGACGCGGCGGCCGGCGGTGAGCAGGCCGCGGGCGACGGTGGTGAGGAGGGACGGGTCGCCGGGGCCGAGGCCGATGACTTCAATCTTTCCCATCAGACGCCTCGCGGTCCTCGATGCGGCGCCACCGGATCTCGAACGGGCGCTGGTTCGGTCCCACGCTGCCGCCAAACACGATGCACCAACCCTGTGAAGCGAGTTCGAGCCCGGCTTCGGTGTTTGAGACCGAGAAGACCTCATCAGTCCACACGTCCTGTGCGTTGTGGACGGCTTCGAGCGCGAGTGCACCGGCCTGCACACGAAGCAGGCCTTCGGCGTGTTCGAAGGTGGGGGCCTGGGGGAAACTCAAGTTCCATTCGCTGAAGAGGCGGGCGTTGTCCTCACCCCTGTAGGTGACTTCGAGTTGTTCGCCCACGGTGATGCGCTTTGCGTACTCCCTTCCGTCGACCGCACACGTGAGTTCGGCAGCCTGTCCTTCAGCAGTCCACCGCACGGTATGGGCGTCCTGCATTCCACGATGGGCCCTGTAGTCAGGTTTCGCCGCGTGAGGTGGGAGGAGCGTGTCCTGCGCGGCGACACGCATACCGTGGTCATAGCGGAGTTGGTGCGAGAGCACGCGCGGGTCTTTGATGCGCACCTCGCCGTGAATGTTATGTGCACTCCCGTCGCCGGCGTCTGCGTCGGCGGCAATGCCGGCATGGTACGCCTCGGGCCGCAGCGCGACGACGTGGGTCATGTTCCATCCTGCATCGCGGAGATCCCACTGGACGATCTCGCCAGTGCGGTGAGGCGCGATGAGGGTGAAGTGGCGATCAGAGCGGAGGCCGGCTTCGTCCTGGCCATCGAAATCCCAGTCGCGGATCTCGGGCGGCTGCGGACCGGGAAAGAGCAGCGCGTCGGCCCTGGTGAGATGGCCGAAGTTCGCGTGGCGGATGTTTTCGAGGTAGACGCCGCCAAAGACGCCGTGCCAGTAGGGGCAATTGCATTCGGCCTGCCAGACATGGTCGAGCGCTTCGGCGTGGCGCTGTGCGCGGGCATCGCGGGAGAGTTGCATGGCGCGTTTCTGAAGCAGGTTGGCTTCCGGGTAGCGCACGAGGAAGTTGCGCCAGTGCGCGCCGCGGAGGAAGGGATGGAGGTCAAGCGCGTTCGCTTGTTGGAGGATGGTCTTCGCGCGTTCGAGGGCATGTTGGCCCTGTGGCGGTAGCGCCCATTCGCCCATCTCCATATATGAGGCGCTGGGCAGGTAGACGAGCCCATCGGCGGCGTGCTGCCGGCGCCATTCGCCGAGGTGCACGGTCTCCAGCCACGATGACTCGCGTTCGAGTGCAGCGAAGAACGCGTCTACCCAGCCATCTTCCCAACAGAGCTTGTAGGTGGTGGGCCATCCGCCGAACTTTTCGCCGTCATCCCCCATGACGCCAACGGTGTAGCCGTCAGCCTCGGTGAGCCGCCACCCGTGGAGGCTTTCCGGGGGGACCCCTGTGGCCATGAAATGGACATCATCCACGAGCGTCCAGTCGTAGCCGCCCTGTTCAAGGGCGGTCGGCAGCCCGGGCTCCCAAACGCGTTCTGGGAGCCATGCGCCCGACGGCACGGCGCCGAAGCGTTCGGCGAGGGCGTCCCGCATCCTCGCGAGCTGGCCAATACGGTCATCTTCGACGATGGCCGGCAGGATCGGTTCGTAGTAGGCGCCGCCCACAATCTCGACCTGCCCGACGCTCACGAGTGCGGCCACACGGTCGAGGTATTCGGGACGAAAGAGGGTGAGCCAATCGATCAGCGGCCCGCTGTAGTGGAGCCCGAGGCGGACGCCGGGGTGACGTTCGAGCGCGCTGATGAGGGGCTCGTAGGACGTTTCGAAGAGTTCCTCGAAGACGAAATCGAAGTTGCCGACGGGCTGGTGTTGGTGGAGGACGAAACCAAGTGAAAGATGTGCGGTCATGAGCGGCCACCCTGGGCGCCGGCATAGAGGGTCGGGTCGATATCCGGGAACGGGTTGTCCAGTGCGAAGAGCTCGTTTGCCAGGGCATCGAGGCCGGCGGCATCGGCATCCATGGCATCCGCGAGCGCATCGAAACGGTCTGCGTGCTCCCGGAAGCGGCCTTCGGCGTACTCACGCGCCTGCGCGGTGGTGACCAGGAACTCCCAATCGGACGACTGAAGGAGGAGCAACTCGCGCGCAAGCTGGCGGGCGGCCGGGTGGTCCTGGGTGAGCAGGCCGCGGGCGCGCTCTTCCCGTGCCGCGATGGCGTCCCACATCCAGCGGGTGTCGTCGTTCAGCCAGGTGCGGTCGTCGCCCCCGGCGCCCCACGATCCGGGCTGCATCTGAATTGCCCGTGCCGGGGGTTGCTGGCGCACGGCCTCGGATGCTGGCATCACGGCGATATCCGGGTCGGCGGCGAGTGCGCGGATGGTGGCGGTGAGCCACTCGACGCCTTCGAGCCACCAGTGGCCGAAGAGCTCGGTATCGTACGCGGACAGCAGGATCCCGGGGCTCCCCGAATGGGCTTCATGCTGCTCGAGCGCTGCTCGCACGAGGGTGTGGAAGTGGGCAGCGTGCTGTTCAGCCTGGACCGCTGCGGCGCGCGGGTTGTACAGATGCTTTTCACCGAGGCCGGTGCCCGCACCGGTGACGCGCCAGTAACGCAGGCCGCTCTGGTCGTCCTTCTTGTGGAACTCGCTGTAGGCCGGGTCGCCGGGATAGCCGTGTGCGGCAGACCATACCTGGGAGCCCGTACGCTCGTTGCGCGCGAGCACGGCGACATGTGATTGGCCGGCGGTGTACGCCTCGAACGTGGAGCCAACGGCGGGGTGCGCGGACGAGGGCCTGGAAGCGGCATGCCCCGGGTAGAGGCCAACACGCGCGATATCCGCCGGGACGCTGCCGCCAGCAACGAGGTGGGAATCGGTGAAAAAGAGCGCCACGCCCTGGGCTTCGAGTTCGCGCTCGATGCCGGGGCGGTAAGCGCATTCGGGCAGCCAGAACGCGCGCGGCTGGCGGCCGAACAGCCGGCGGTGCGAGTTGATGCCCGTCGCTACCTGGAAGTGCACTGGTTCGGGGCCGCTCAAGAGAGGGAGGTATGCATGGGTGGCCGCTGATGTGGCGATCTCGATAGCCCCGCACGCTTCGAGATCGGC
The DNA here is from genome assembly GCA_017308185.1 of bacterium. Classification (GTDB taxonomy): domain Bacteria; phylum Chloroflexota; class Dehalococcoidia; order Tepidiformales; family Tepidiformaceae; genus JAFKFP01. The sequence goes on from JAFKFP010000068.1 coordinate 5,573, forward strand.
AAGCCCGCGGAGCAGGTCGGCGGCAAGTTCGCGCTCGTAGAAGCCCTGGAGGCTCAAATACCGATCGAGGTGGAATGCGGCGATTTCCGCGCGCTCATCGCCCACCGCTTTGAAACGCACCAGGTCCGACTGAGCGCGGGCGATCTGGCCGGCCATGTAGTCGCGGAAGTGTTCTCGAATGGTGGCATCGGCGAGCTGTTCGGCAAGGATCGGCGTCACATCGATGGTGACGCCGAGGCTGGGCAGGCCCTCGCCAACAAGCCGATGGAAACCGCGGATGAGGGGCACGTAGCATTCGAGCATGGCCTCGTGCAGCCACTCCTCGCCATGAGGCCATCTCCCGGCCAGGCGGCAATACGGAAGATGGGTGTGCAAGACGAAGGACGCCGCGCCGTTCATCTGCCCTCCCGCGTTATCGCCGCCATCATGCCGTCCATCGTACGAGACCGAGCGCAAGCGGATTCTGCAATCCCGGGTGATGCGCGACCACACGGACGGTATAGCCCATGCGGCCACCACCGCCCGGGCGGACCTCGCCGCCGTACACCAGCACGCCTTCTCGGGACGGGAGCAGTTCGAGGCGCGTGACGACATCGGTTTCGAGCCCGGTATCGAACTGTGCGTGGCCGTGTACGGCTTCGACGCAGAGGTCATCGGCGGTGAGTGCGCCAGGCTGAACGCACGCACGCACGGTGATAGGCTCACCCGCCTGCCACTCATCGCGTGCATCGTCATCAACCGATGCGACGTGCACCTGCGGCCAGGCGGCGCGCACACGCGCGAGCCATTCGGCCATTTCCCGCGCCGGCCGGAGGTTGTCGCGAGTAAGGCTGTCCCAGCCGTGCGCCGCGGGCGCGTAGGCCGAGCTGGCGTATTCACGCACCATGCGGCCGGTGTTGTAGACAGGGGCATAGGTGGCGATCGAGCGCTTCATCTTGCCGATCCAGTCGCGCGGCACCCCCTCAGCGTCGCGGGTGTAGAACGCGGGGGCGATGTGGGCTTCGAGCAGGTCATAGAGTGAGGCTGCATCGAAGACATCCTGCACTTCGGGGCTGTCGTCGGGCCGGTCGCGCCCAATCGCCCAGCCTGCGCCGGGGCGGTACGCCTCGCTCCACCAGCCATCCATGACGCTCGCGTGGAGTGCCCCGTTGGCGACCGCTTTCATGCCGCTCGTGCCGCTCGCTTCGAGCGGGCGAAGAGGGGTATTGAGCCAGACATCGCATCCCTGCACAAGCAGCCGCGCGAGCCCCACATCATAATGATCGAGCAGCACGATGCGCCCGCGCAGCTCCGGCAGCAGGCTTGTCTGCTGCACTTCCCTGATCATCTGCTTGGCGCCATCGTCACGCGGGTGCGCCTTGCCAGCGAAGATGAATTGCACGGGCCGTTCGGCATGGTTCACGATGCGGCCGAGGCGCTCGACATCGCGGAACAGGAGCGTGGCGCGCTTGTACCCGGCGAAGCGCCGAGCGAAGCCTATTGTCAGGATTTCGGGGTCGAGCACGCGCAAGCCGGCGATATCGCTGGTCGCCAGCCCGTTGCGCGCCGCGCTGGCCTCGTACTGGTCACGCGCATGGCGAATGAGGCGGCGGCGCTGCTCCTGGTGGACCCACCAGAGCTCGCGGTCATCAATGTCGTAGACGTGCTGCCAGGTCTCTGCGTGGTCTGGATTATCGCGCCATCCGGGGCCCATTGCGCGGTCATACAGCTGGCCGATTTCGTGGTTGACCCATGTGGGGAGATGTACGCCGTTGGTAATCGAACCGATGGGCACGTCTTCTTCGGGGAGGTCGGGCCATGCATCCGCCCAGAGGCGGCGGGAGACACCGCCATGGATGCGAGAGACACCATTGCTCGTGGCGCTCAAGCGCAGGCCCAGGAGCGCCATCGAGAATGGCTCGTGTACGTTATGGGGATCCATTCGCCCGAGCCCGATGAAGCTGTGTGCGTCCAGTCCCATTGCGGCGTAGTAGCTACCGAGTTCTTGCTCCACAAGCTCCGGCGGAAAGAGGTCGATCCCGGCAGCGACGGCTGTGTGGGTGGTGAACACGGTCGCGGCGGACACAGGCAAGCGCGCTTCATCGAACGTTGCGCCAGTCGTCTCCATAAGCGTGCGAATGCGTTCGAGCGCGAGCAGCGCGGAGTGGCCTTCGTTCATGTGGCAGACCACGGGCTGCATGCCGAGGGCGTAGAGGGCCCGGACTCCGCCGATACCGAGCACTATCTCCTGGCGCAGGCGAAGTTGGGCTTCACCCCCGTACAGGCGCCCGCAGATTTCGCGCCCGAGCTCGCCGTTCTCTTCGAGGGCCGTGTCGAGCAGGATGAGGGATGCCTTCCCGACATCGAGGCGCCACAAGGCAGCGCGCATGTGGGCATCACCGAGCGGCACCGAAATGAAGACCGGTGCACCCCTGGCATCGCGGACGCGCGTCAGTGGTTGGGCGGCGATATCGATCTGGTGGTATTCCTCGTGTTGCCAGCCATCGAGCGCAAGGCGCTGGGTGAAGTAGCCCTGGTGGTAGAGCAGCCCGACCGCGACGAGCGGCAGGCCCAGGTCGCTGGATGACTTCAGGTGATCTCCGGCCAGGACACCCAGGCCGCCCGAGTAGTTGGGCAGGCTCTCGGTCAGTGCGAATTCGAGCGAGAAGTAGGCGATGACCTCGTTGCCGCCGGTGCCGGGAACATCGATGCGCGGCGGCCGGGCAAGGTAGGCATCGAAATCGGCGGCAACGCGGTGCAGGTGATCGAGGAAATCGGGGTCATGAGCGAGCGCCTGGAGCCGGGCCTCGGGACACATCTGCAGTACGGCGAGGGCGTTGTGGGATGTGGCGGCCCACGCCTCGGGGTCTATTCGTTCGAAGAGGCTCGAAGCGTCGGTGTTCCAGCTCCACGCGAGGTTTCGTGAAAGCCTGGACAGTGCCTGCAGCTCGTCGGGGAGGGCTGGCGACACCGTGAAGGTCTTTATCGGGCGTACACGCATGCCGCCCATTGTACCGCGCCGGGCGCTGCGGGCCGGTGAGCGGTCTCGGCGGGATGCGCGAGAGCATGCGTCGTGAGATCATCGGCGTGGCCGGGCCGCTCTCGAGGCCGCAGTTGGGACTGAGCAATCGATGCCGTTTCGCGCCATCCTCTTCGATATCGGCGATACCCTCTGGCATTCCCAGAACGCGCCGCCACCGGCCACGTTCAGGCGGCTGGCTGGCGAGCGGGTGGAGGCGGAGCTTCGCAAGCTTGGCATCGAGGGCGCGGACGCGGGGCTCATCGCCCAGACCGCGTGGGGCTCACTGGAACAGGCCATGAAACGCGCGCGCGCTACGGACCTCGTCGAACCTGACTATGCCGACGTGTGCCGGGATGCTCTGCTTCGGCACGGCCTCAAGCTCACCCGAGAGCAGGCAGGAGCCTTGCTCGACGCCACATACGTTTCGGGCGTTGAGGGCGGCAAGGCTGTCTACCCCGATGCCGTGACGACCCTCGAGGCGCTGCGTGCCCGCGGATTCCGGCTCGGTATTGTGACCAACCGAGCATTCGGCGGCACGCGCTTCCGTGATGACCTGCGCGACGCGGGGCTCGATATCGGCTGGGACGCGGAAGCCGTGTCGGTGGAGGCGGGCTTCCTCAAGCCGCACCCCGCGCTCTTCGAGGCGGCCTTGTGTGCGCTGGATGTGGCCGCGGGCGAGGCGCTCATGGTTGGCAACTCGCTGTTGGAGGACATCGCGGGGGCGCAGGCTGTGGGGATGAAAGCGGCGTGGCGGCGATCGCCCCCCGATGCGGATGGCGTGACGCCCGACTATACATTCGATGAGGTTGGCGAGCTGCTTGCGCTGCCGGCACTCACACGGAGCGCAGGATGACAGAACAACGCACATGGGGTGGCCGCTTCGAAGGCGACATGGACGCCCTCACCCGGGACTACACGGCCGGGATGGACCAGTCGCTGTATGAGGACGACATCGCCGGTTCGATCGCGCACGCCCGCATGCTGGGCAAGCAACAGATCATCCCACCGGAGGATGCGGACGCGATCATTGCCGGGCTCGGTGCGGTGCTGGAAGACTTCCGTGCCAGGCGCGTGGTGTGGCGGCCCGAGCTTGAGGACATCCACACGCACGTGGAGGTCCTCTTGCGTGAGAAGATCGGCGAGGCCGCGGGGAGGCTGCACACAGCGCGTTCGCGCAATGACCAGGTGGCGCTACTCAACCGGATGGTGGTGCGGAGGGCGATCGATGACTGTATGGATGCCGCTGGCGCGCTCATCGAGACCATCTGCACGCTCGCGGAGAGATACGCCGCCGACGCGATGCCCGGGTACACGCACGTCCAGCGCGCACAACCGATCACGCTCGGCCACCATCTGCTCGCGTATGGCGAGATGTTGCTGCGCGACCGCGATCGGTTCCGGGATTGCCGGAGGCGGGTGAACATCATGCCGCTCGGATCGGGGGCGCTCGCGGGCGCGCCGTACCCACTCGACCGCGAGTCGGTGGCGGCGGAACTGGGCTTCGAAGCCGTCTCACGCAACAGTCTCGATGCGACGGCGGACCGCGACTTCGTGGCCGAGTTCCTGGCGGCGTGCGCGATCACACAGATGCACGTCTCGCGGCTGGCTGAGGAAGTTGTGCTCTGGGCAAGCGCGGAGTTCGGCTTCGTGAAGCTGCCAGACGGGTTCGCGACGGGTTCGAGCATCATGCCGCAGAAGAAAAATGCGGACGTGGCCGAGCTTGCGCGCGGCCGGACAGGACGCGTCTACGGCGAACTGATGAACATCCTCGTGACGCTCAAAGGGCTGCCGATGGCGTACAACCGCGACCTCCAGGAGGACAAGGCGGCTGTCCTGGGCGTGCTGCCCGTGGTGGTGCCGACGCTTCGCATCTTCGCGGCGATGCTGCCCGAGCTCGAATTCGACTTCGGGCGTATGCGGCAAGCCTCCGGAGAGGGGTTCTCGTTGGCGACGGACGTGGCCGACTACCTCGTGAAGAAGGGCCTGCCGTTCCGCGATGCGCATGGGGTGGTGGGCCGGCTCGTGCGCGAATGCGAAGAGCGGCACTGCGAACTCAACCAGTTGCCGTTCCACGTGTACCGGGAGGCGAGCCCGCTGTTCGAGCGGGATATCCTGGGGATCACGGTGGAGAGTGCGCTGGCGGCGCGGGATGTGGTCGGCGGGACTGCGCCGGAGCGTGTTCGGAAGGCGGCGGCGGAGCTGCGGGCGCTGGTGTGAGGACGGCGTGAAGGGTGTCTTGTATGATTCAGGTATGGTCGCGCTCATTGATAAAGAACAGGCCCACAGGCTGATCGATCAGCTCGGCGAAGACTCGACGTGGGACGACCTCATCGAGGCTATTGTTGTCCGCCTGGCGATTGATGCAGGGATACGAGATTTCGAACAGGGCAGGACGATCAGCCATGAAGAGGTGTTGCGCCGGGTCGACCGCGCGCCGTGAGAATCGAGTGGTCTGAGTCGGCGGTTGCCGCGCTCGATGCGATCGTGACCTACGGCAACCAACTCTCAGCGCAATATGCAGCACGGATCGGCACGCGCCTGGTTGAGCGTGTGTCGATCCTGGCCGACCACCCGTTCGCTGGGCCGATGGTACCAGAGTATGGTGTTCCGGCGATCCGCGAACTCTCAGAGGCTCCATACCGTATCTTGTATCGCGTCGGCGACACCGCGGTTGAGATCCTAAACATCGTACACGGGTCGAGGCTCTTGCGACCGTAACCGGACTCCTCGGGCCTGCGACAGCAGCAATATCACTCCGTGATGAGCTTGACCAGCTCCTTCGTCGCGTCGGCGGCTTTGATGACGCGGGCCTTCTCATCGTCGGTGAGAGGCATCTCGAAGGTGCGCTGGATACCGCCTTCGCCGAGCTGGCAGATGGTGCCGGAGAAGACATCGCTGATGCCGTATTCGCCGGTGTGGAGGGTTGAGCAGGGGATGAGGCGGCGCTGGTCGAGCAGGATGGCTTCGGCCATGGCAGCGGTGGACGCTGACGGACCGAAGTAGGCACTGCCCGTCTTATAGAGTTCGCCGATTTCGGCGCCGCCGCGCATGGTGCGTGCCACGAGCGCCTGGACTTTATCCGCAGGGAGGAGATCGGTGAGTGGCACGCCGCCGACGCGCGTCTGCGAAACTACCGGGACCATCGTGGTGTCGGTGTGGCCGCCGATGACGTAGCCGTGGACATCCTTGGGCGAGACGCCGATGGCCTCAGCGACGAAGTAGCGGTAGCGGGCGCTATCAAGTGCGCCGCCCTGGCCGATGATGCGTTCACGCGGGAAACCGCTCGCCTTGAGGGCGACGTGGCACATCGCGTCCATGGGGTTCGCGAAGATGATGATGGGCGCGTTCGGAGAGTGCCTGGCGGCCTCCGTGATTTTCGCGCGGATGATGGCGGCGTTGCCGTTGAGAAGCTCTTCGCGGCTCATGCCGGGTTTGCGCGGCGCGCCGGCGGTGCAGATGACCAGGTCCGAGTTATCGGTTTCGTCCCACCCGTCGGTGGCGGTGATGCGGCTGCTGATACCGAGCCAGGGCGCGGCTTCACTCTCATCGAGCGCCTTGCCGTGGTGCATGGTACCAGCGAACTGCGGGTCATCTTGCAGGACGACGTCGGCGATGTCGCGTTCGATGAGCCGCTGGGCCATCGCACCACCTGTCATACCTGCGCCGATAATCGTGACCTTCTTGCGCGCCATAGGGACTCCTTGGGGAAAGACTTTCGGTATGCCGAGACTACCACGGGGCGCGCTTAGCGTCGGGTCACGAGGTGAGTAGAATGGCGACGGCAGGTTCTGGACGACACACAACATGACGACGCTGCGTCCAGGCCACACCGATGTTCTTCTTACGGGGGTTCGCACATGACAGTCGAGCGAGGATTCATTGGTCCGGATGGCTTCATCGTTTTCGAAACCCCTAAGCCACCAGTCATAATCCCTGCCCAGGCAATGGAGCAAACGGCACATCCCACCAGACATGTACCTCGCACGACGAAGGGGACCGAGGCCTTCGAAGCCCACCAGCCTAATCGCCTCATTTGGTCAGATGCCAAACGTGAGGCGCTGAACTCGCCGGCATGGCCTTGGTGCCCATACTGCGACAAAATGATTAGTCGGAGAGATCGCCGCCAGCGCCATCTCGACACGGCCCACTCACATGAGTTGGCCCTTCTTTCGGCCCAGTTACATCCCGACCATCCGGCGATCGGCCCGATTGAAAGAGTGAGACCGGCTCAGAGCGTATCGTTGTCGCCCTGTCCTCAGTGCAACGCTAACGTTCGCCCCGATCGGATGCAAAAGCACGCGCTCAAGGTGCATTCAAGTACAACGGCAGCTGGAGAGGAAAACACGCCTAACCCCACCAAACGGTTCATCATGGTCAACAGGGCTTCGGTGGAGTCGAGACGCGCTCAACTCCATATAGCGTCGGATGACCCGCTAATGTCGGCGTGCAGCCTGTGTGGCATTGCCGTTCGGGGCAATCGCCTGCAACGCCATACTACGAAGGTGCATGGGGCGACGGTGCCGCAGCAGCCGTCGGCCCCGGGAGCGCGCCGTCGTTCTGGTAAGCACCGGTCTACGGCGCCCGAGCGCCTCGCGCCCAGCACAGTGCCTTGGTCTCCGTCAGAGAGTGATCTGGATGGCAGCTACGGACTCGGATACCAACGCCGCGAATCCGACGGTCGGTTCGGCTCATTTCCAATGCATGACGACTACAGCGATTCCTCCGGGCCGGATGGTCGCCGAGATAGCGACTACTAACCTTGCTGCGGTGGCTGTCTTCGCGAAGGGCGTGGGGAAAATCCCAACGCCCTTCGTGATTCGAACCGCTGCCGCGAGCCTCAGCGCGTGAGCCAGGCGAACTGCTGTGGCTTCCGCTGGCTGCGAGCGCTGATCATGATGTTGACGATGTTCGCCCTGGAGTCGGCGAGCGCTTCCTTGAGCACGGGCTCGAGCTCGTCGACCTTTGTGACAAACCAGCCGCGGCCGCCGAATGCCTCGGCCATCTTCTCGTAGTGGGCGTTTGGCGTGTAGGCGGATGGCGGAACGCGCGAGGGGTCGAGCGTGTCAGGTCCACCGCCGATGCCGTTGTTGTTGATGATGATGAACGTGATGTTCATGCCGTAGCGGAGGGCCGTCTCAACTTCCATGCCGCTGAAGCCGAAGGCGGAGTCGCCTTCGACGCAGATGACCTTCTTCTCGGGGTGCACGGCGGCGGCAGCGATTGCCTGCCCAAGTCCCACACCCATGGTCCCGAACGTGCCGGCGTCGAGCCGATGGCGCGCCTCGAAGTTTGGAAGCACGGTGCGGCCGATGTCCATCGTGCTCGCGCCTTCGTTACTGATGATGGCATCGCGCGGGGCGAGGTCACGCACCTGGCGGAGCACGCGATAGTAGCCAAGCGGCTCGGAGTCGTCGTGCATCATCGTCTCGACCGTGGCTGTGTTCTCGGCGGCCTTGTTGGCGATGCCAGTACGCCAGGTAGTCTCGGCGGGGTATTGCCAGGGCGACTGTTTGAGAGCGGTGTTGAGTTGCGTCGTGATCGTCTTTGCGTCACCGACGAGCGCGACCTCGGTGGGGACGTTGGTGCCAATCTCCTCGCCGGAGATATCCATCTGGATGACGCGCACGTTGGGGTTGAAGCGCGGGGGCAGGCCGAAGTGCATGATCCAGTTGAGCCGCGCGCCCATGAGGAAGATGACATCGGCGTTCTGGAGGACGTAGGAGCGCGCGGGCGCCGTGGAGAGGGGGTGGTCATCGGGGATGACGCCCTTGCCCATTGGCGATGCGAGATACGGCAACTGGGTGGCTTCGATGAACTCGCGCACTTCGTTCTCGGCACGCGCGTATGCGGCGCCCTTGCCAACAATCACGAGTGGGCGCTCGGCGCTCTTGAGGGCATCGAGTGCGGCATCGACAGATTCCTGGGGCGCGCCGGGACGCGGGGCGTCAGGGCACTTCGGCAAGAACTGGACCTTCTCTTCATCGACGGCGCCCGTGATGATGTCACCAGGAAGATCCAGGTAGGCCGCGCCCGGCCGGCCGTAGATGGAACTGCGCACCGCCTGCTCGACGAAATACGGGAGGCGTTCGATGCTATCCGGGCGGGCAGCGTACTTTGCGTAGGGGCGTGCGGTCTCGATCTGGGGTGCTTCCTGGAAGGCGCCGCCGCCGTTCTGATAGCTGTCGTTGGCCCCGCCGATAAGGATCATGGGCCAGCAGTTCGACCACGCGTTCGCCATACCGGCGACCCCGTGGATCATCCCCGGGCCGGAGACGGCGAGGCACACGCCGGGGCGGCTCGTGAGATAGCCGGTGGCGGCTGCGGCGTAGCTCGCGGCCTGTTCGTTGCGGAATCCGAAGTACTTCAGCCCGATTTTTTGGGCTTCGATGGCGATGGGGATGACAGGGATGCCCACGATCCCGTAGAGGTATTCGACGCCCTGATCCTTCAGCGATCGCGCGATGATTTGAGCACCGGTAAGCTCACCCATTCGTTGGCTCCATTTTTGAGGTTGTGGTAGCGCATCATACGCGCTCGCGGCCATAGGGCGATGCCTGATCCGGGGGCCGCGCTTACCTCAGTGATCGCGCCAGTTGGGGTCGCGGTGTTCGGCCCAGGCGGTTCGTGCTTCGCGGGCGTCATCGGTTTGCGTGGCGAGCACCTGGTTGCGGTTTTCGAGCTTGAGAGCGTTCTCCATGGAAATGCCGGTCACGGTCTCGTTGAGCACTTCCTTCGAAAGGCGAAGGCCGAGCGGGCTTGAGCGTCGCATCCACAACTCAGCGGCTTCGCGGCAGGCGTCGATGAGTTGGTCGGAGGTTATGATGCGGTTGAGCAAGCCGATCTCGCGCGCTTCAGCAGCTTCGACGAGGCGGCCGGAATAGATCATGTCGGCGGCATGAGCAGCGCCCACGATCTTCGGAAGAAAGTACGAACTGCCGACATCGCAGCCACTGAGCCCTAGGTTGATGTAGGAGCAGGCGAAGCGAGCCTGTTCGACCCCAATCCGCATATCGGAAGCGATAGCAAACGAAAGCCCGCCGCCCGTCGCGGGTCCGTTGACGGCGGCGATGATGGGTTGTGGGCAGCGGCGCATCTTGATGACGATCTCGGCGATGTCCTCCTGGAAGGTGAAAACGTCCTGCACAGGCCCCACGCCGGGCTGCCATGCCCCCTGGTTACCGGAGGCTTTGAGATCGAGGCCGGCGCAGAAGCCGCGGCCAGCGCCGGTGATAACGATGACGCGGCAGTTATAGTCGCGGCGGCGTTCGTCCCAGAAAGCGTGGAGCGCTCGCAGCATGTCGTGGTCGATGGCGTTGAGTCGTTCGGGCCGGTTCAAGGTCAGCACGCCGAGGCCGTCGTGTTGTTCGAAGGAGATGACATCGTTGCTCATGCGCGCAGTCTGCCGCAGATCAAGAGCGGATGCTAACGGGAATGGAAGACCTGCGTCCCGGCGATGCGATCGTGCCAGCCGCGCTGAGAGTCGTCGCGCCAGATGCTCCACCAGGTCCCGGCCACGAGCGCGACTGTCAGTGCAAAGAACAGGAAAGACAGCGAGCCAGGGAAGGTCGCGCTGTAGGCGAGCACGAGTGCGAGGAGCGGCACGAACCAGGCAGCGAAGCGGACAAGGATTCGTCCGAAGCGGGCCGGCTCGCCGTGCACATCGACGATAGTCAAACCGGCGCGCCATTTGCCGAACGAACGGCCCCCAAAGAGCGCTGGGCCGATTTCGTACAGGACGAACGCGGCGAGCAGGGCGACGTCGAAGGCGATGAGCGCCCCGGCATCGACATGAACACCGGACGAGGTCCTGTGGATGTGCCCGGTGGAAGCAGCGACCACACCAATAATGAAGTTGACCACCAGGATCAGGATAAACACGGCAGCGAAGTCGTACGCGCGCGCGATGGCGCGGTCGCTGAGCGGTGCGGTGCCGGGCTCATCGGTCTTGAGGCTATCGAGTTCGCGCAGGATCGCGACCGCCTTATCCGCTGCGGACGGTGGCGGGAACAATGCATCGCTCATTGGCACACCCTCTATCGACTATCCTAATCCCATGACGCAAGCCCTCCCTCCGGAATTATGCCGAGCGTACCTGGATGCTATCTATGAAGTGGATTTCGCGAGTGGCGTGCGGCAGTTCCGGCATGGTGAAGCAGGCCAGGCTGGGCCAGCGGTCGCGATCGTGACGGCATGGCACCCGGGCGTTTCCCGGCTCTCTGAGGCAGAGAGCGAAGCCGCGAATGTGCGGCTCGAAGCATGGCTGGACGAAGAGGGCTACTGTTATGTCTCGGCGCGCGGGTTCGACGATGGCCGCTCGCACGAGGAGCCATCGTTCGCGGTGCTCGGCATCGAACTGGACGACGCGCTGGGGCTGGCGCGCGAGTTCGGCCAGGCAGCGATCTTCTGGTGGGACGGCGCCGTTGGGCGGGTGGTGTTCACGGAGTGACCGCGGGCACTCACGGCTCGGCGGCCCGAGCCAGCCCGCGTGTTCGCCCGAAAACGAGGACGAACAGATAGCCTGCAAGCACGACCGCGCCTCCAGCGAGGACAGCGCGAAGTTCGAGGTAGGAGAGCATCACGCGTCGCGTTCACCGCGAGGAAGACCAGGTAGATGGCGAAATCGGTCACGGAGGCGATGCCCGAGAGGTCGCCGAACAGCATGAACACAGCGGCCACAGTCGCACAGACCACCACCGCAATGAGGGGCACGCCCCGGTCGTGGGTGACGCTGCCGAGCCTGGCGGGGAGCGCGCCCGAGCGCGCCATGGCGTAGGTGAGGCGCGAGGCGGCAGTGAGCATCAGCAATACGGCGTTCGCCGTGGAGGCCAGGGCCACACATGCTACGACTTTCGTGCTGACTCCACCGACCCCGACGCGCAGCGCATCGGCGAGGGGACGCGGCGAAGCAGCCAGCGCAGAGGCGCCAAGGACGCTCACCGCGGTTATGGCTACGAGTATGTAGAGGGACGCAGAAATACCGAGTGCGGCCAGACGTGCACGCGGCACGGTACGCGACGGGTCGCGCCCAGGATGCCATCCGCGCCGCTATCGGGCGCCAGGTTCACGTCGCCGACGTGCGGCAACCCGATTGCGATCACGAGGAGGAGCCCGCCCACCTGTACAACGCAGAGCAGCACCGTGAGGCGGCCGGACTGTTTGATGCCGCCGAACGCAACCGCCGCGGCGGCGACGAGGACCCCGAGCGCGGCTGGCCGAAGGGGGATATCAGCGAATTCGTTGAGGTAGCGTGCGAATCCGAGCGACACTGCGGCAGCACCCACAGCGAGCGCGGCGATCATGAGCCACCCTGTGAGGAACGCGACCGACTGCGGGAAGGCGTTGCGCGTGTACTCGTACTCGCCGCCGGCGCGCGGGTAAAGGGCGGCAAGCTCGCAGTAGCTCAGCCCGGTGAGCACGCTCAGGCCCGCGGCCACGAGAAACGAAAGCCACACACCTGTGCCGGCTTTGGCCGTAGCCGCGCCGATGAGGGCGTAGATGCCCGCCCCGACGATGATGCCGATGCCGCTCGCGGTGAGCTGCCAGAAGCCGAGTTCGCGGTGGAGCGCCGCGGACTCCACCGCCATGGGACCGGGGCGTGCGGGCGAGGGGACGCTATCCGAGGGCACGAAGTGAAGCGTGCGGCCTCAGCCTCACGCATTCAACGGCCATGCGGCCATACCTGCGCGGCGTCCACGTTTGCGCGGCCGGCGTTGGGTTGGTCGCTCGGCGGCGAGTACACCGGAGCGCACGGAGGGCAGGAGCGCTCCATGATGGTGCGGGGCGGGTGGTGTTCACGGCGGAGTGGTAGGCGTGGGCAGCCAGACTGCGTAGAAGGACGGTCCCAGAAGGGGCCGCCGCTCCCTCGCGGTACGGACGATCGTGCGCTACTCATCAGCGGACCTATCAGCACGATCCCTCGCCCACGCTAGGAAAATCTTGTGGACAAGGCCGTGGACGTTCGCGGCGTCGAATCCAGGACGAACACTCAACCCCCTTTCTGTGACGGTTTCATGACTTCCGACTTGGAGCCAATTGCCCAAGTCCTTCATCTCCTTTTCTGTGAGCGAGGCGAGGGTGCGGAGCGCATTGCGACCACCGTCACCCCCCAAGGAGTGCTCCATCACTTCAAACGCCAGGCGATCGTCGCGCGTACGGTTGCCCGATGCCCGCTGCGACGCTTGGAGAAAGACGCTGGCCTCGTACACCGCGTCGTCGCTGAGCAAAAGCGCGGCGAGCCACGCCGTGCTTTCCGGATTCGGGCCGACCCTGACGCCCCCGATTAGAATTGACGGGCGGCCCATCGTAATACGCGCTGCTGCCGCCGGCGGCGAAATGATGATGGAGCCGCCGCTGGCGGTGAATTCGCGGGCAACACTGCCAAAGGTGATATCGCCGTAGATGTCGGATTCCACCAAATACGCACGTAACAGTGCCTCGCCTCTCCGTCGAGCATCAGCAATCACGTATGGCGCAGGCCATGTGCACGTCACCGTGCCGTCGGCACGAAATTGAAGCACCACACCATCAACTACCCAGTCGTGACTAGATAAATCTGAAACCGCCTCGGCAGGCGTGATCTCGCCGTCAATCTCGAGTCGTTCCTGTTCTGCCATGATCGGTGTCGGCCCCCGCCTCTCAGAACTCCAGGATGGCGCGGCCGGCGATCTTGCCGGTCTGCAGCGCGTCGGTGGCCTCGTTGATCTGGTCGATCGTGTAGCGCTGGGTGACGAGCGCGTCGAGGTCGAGGTCGCCTTCTTTGAACCAGCGCAGGAACATCGGGAAGTCGCGGTCGGGACGGCAGGAGCCGCCGATGCTGCCGATGTAGCGCTTTTCGTTGACGAGCAGGTCCGAAGCGTTCAGTTCGACCGGGGTCTGGGGGACGCCAACAAGCACGGCGGTGCCGCCGCTCCGTTTGCCGAGCACGCCAGAGCGCACGGATGGCAGGATCTGCTCCATGGTGGTGCGGATGCCGATGCAATCGAAGGCGTAGTCCACACCGGAGACCCAGCGCCCAGCCATGTCCTGTTCCTTCGATTGGGTTAGCTGCTTGATGGCCTCGACGGCGTCCACATCAGAGGCGTTGATGCCGATGGTGGCGCCGAACTTCTTCGCGAATTCGAGCTTATCGTTGTCGAGGTCGACCGCGATGATGGGGTCCGCGCCGATGACGGCGGCGGCGGTAATCGCCGAAAGCCCGACGCCGCCGACGCCGAAGACGGCGACGCTTTCGCCCTTCTTGACGCCGGCTGTGTAGGTCACCGCACCCGCGCCAGTCATGACCGCGCAGCCGATGATGGCCGTAACATCGGTCCGCTCATTGTCGGCCCACGTGAAGACGTTCTGCGCGCGGGCGGTCGCGCCGCCCGGGAGGTCCAGCGTGACTGGCTCGGGGCGCCGGTCGGTATGTTCGCCATCACGCGGCACCCACGTGACCATGACGTGGTCGCCCTCTTTGACGTGATCCACCTTGTTGCCCTTCGCCAACACCACGCCGGTGGACTCGTGGCCGAGCACGATAGGCTGGACTCGCGGCCGGTGCATCTGGTGGAGTTGCGAGTGGCAGACGCCGGATGCGAACTGCTTGACGACCACCTGGTAAGGGCCGGGGTCGGGCAGGTTCAGCTCTTCGACGGTAAGCGGGCCTTCGTGATCGGGGACGACGACGACGCGCGCAGGGGTGGGCATGGGGACCTCCGGGAAGTTTGGTGCGCGGATTCTAGCAGGTTAGGGATGCGTGATGAGGTGCGGCGGGAGTGAGCCCATGGCCTCGCCCCTGCCGCATTCCTCATTGCTCATGACTGGCCCGGGTGCCGAATCAGGGCTTCCACTCGCCCATGAGCTGGTGGGTGGTCACGTTGAGCCGATTCCAGACGTTGATGACGGCGATCTCCATGATGATGGCCCCCAGCGTCTGCTCATCGTAATGGCGTGCTGCTTCGTGCCACACCGCGTCCGGGACGGGGTCGTCGCGGTCGCTGAGGCGTGTTACGCACTCAGTCAGGGCGAGGACAGCCCGCTCGGCGTCTGTGAAGTAGGGCGCGTGGCGCCAGTAGAGGACGGCTTCGAGGCGTTCATCGGTCTCGCCGTGACGGCGTGCGATGGTGCAGTGGCCTTCGCTGCAAACGCCGCAGCGGTTGATCTGGCTCGCGCGCAGGTTGATGAGTTCGGAGAGTTTCGGGTCGAGGCCGGCATCCGAGATGGTCTTCGAGAGGCCGTAGAGCGCATCCATCGCGCCGGGGACGACGAAGGCGGGGTTGGGCATTCGTGCTTGCATGTGTCTTCTCCTAACAGGTGGCGGTTCGTTGCCGCCGTTCTACTCTGAAGACGAATCGCGAAAGCCAAGTGTGACCGACGGGCCGCGAAATCGAGTATTTCGGGCCGGAACATCGTGGTCGGTCACGTTGGCGGCCTCGCGTACGTCACGACGGTGAGATAGGCAGGTATCGGAGGACCGCGATGACAGACCAGGAGTGGCTTGCCGTACAGTTCGAAACGCAGCGTGCGCGGCTTGAGTCGGTCGCGTTCCGGATGCTCGGTTCCACCGGCGAGGCGGATGACGCCGTCCAGGAGGCGTGGCTGCGCCTGAGCCGCACCGATGCCGCCGCCGTGCAGAACCTCGGCGGATGGCTCACAACGGTCATCGCGCGTGTCTGTTTGGATATGCTGCGGTCGCGCAAGTCGCGGCGCGAGGAGACATTCGGCAATGCGCCACCGGAGTCAGTGGAACCGCACTCCGTGGGCAACCCCGAACAGGAGGTCGAGATGGCCGACGCCGTCGGGCTCGCGCTCCTCGTTGTGCTTGAAACGCTTAGCCCCGCCGAGCGGGTGGCCTTCGTCCTCCACGACATGTTCGACCTGCCATTCGACGAGATCGCGCCGATCGTCGGCCGCGAACCCGCAGCAGCACGCCAGCTGGCCAGCCGTGCCCGGCGGCGCGTGCGTGGTGTCGAACAGGACCCGGATGCAGACTCAAGCGGCCAGCGGCGAGTGGTCGAGGCATTCCTCGCAGCCTCGCGCGAGGGCAACTTCGAAGAGCTGCTAGCGTTGCTCGACCCGGACGTTGTCCTGCGGGCAGACGCGGCAGCCGTCGCGGGTGCGCGCGCGAATGCGGCCGCGGGTGCTCCACCGTTCGAGCCCGAAATCCGCGGTGCGCGCGCCGTTGCGACCGCTTTTGCCGGCCGCGCGCAGGGGGCGCAAGTCGCGCTGGTGGAAGGCAAGATCGGCGCCGCCTGGGCGCCGGGCGGGACGCCGCGTGCGGTGTTCCGGTTCGAAATCGCGGGCGGCCGAGTCGTGGCGCTCGAGGTGATCGCCGACGGCGATCGCCTCGCCGAGGTAGCTCCAGTAGTTCTGGGCTAGCGGCGCGCGATCTTTCCTTTGCGTGGCCATGGCGGGCTGTTACGCTCGGATGGCCATGACAGAAGAGCCGATAGCACTCTCCGCGGTGCGGGCCGCTTACGAGGAGCCGCGGCCCATCCGGCTGCCCCGGCCCGGAATCAGGTTGCGGGCACGCCGTGCGGTCGAATGCGTGACCACCGGTGCGAAGCGGACCGCGCCGGCCCTGGTTCCAGGACGCTTTCGACAGCCGGGCCGGACGATTCCGCGCGCCATCCGCGAGACGTTCGCCCCGGCGCCGCAGGATCCG
>JAFKFP010000068.1:22349-39203 GCA_017308185.1 bacterium
ACACCTCTCGCATCGGCATCGATCGCGGTGGTGCACCGGGCACGGCTGCACGACGGCCGTGAGGTGGTCGTGAAGGTCCTGCGGCCGCAGATGGCGGAGGTGGTCGCGGGCGACCTCGCGCTGCTGGAGCCGGTGTCGCGGTTCTTCGCGCGGCAGGGTTCGGAGATCGCGTACAACGCCGTGAGCTATCTCGTGGGGCTGCGCAGCCAGGTCGCCGAGGAGTTGGACCTTCGGAACGAAGTGCGGACGATGGCGTACTTCCGCGCGCTGTACAGCGAATTCGGGCTATCGAAGCTGGTGATCCCGGAAGTCGTGCCGGAGCATTCAGGGCCTTCTGTGTTGACAATGGAGTACCTTGACGGCGTGCCAGTGGACGATCTTGCGGGCGCGGAAGCACTCGGCGTGGACCCCGCGCCGCTGATCGGCGACCTGCTGCGGGCGTGGGTGCTGTGTGCGCTCGGGCCGGGCGTGTTCCACGCGGACATCCACGCCGGGAACCTGCTGGTCCTGCGCGATGGCCGCCTCGGCGTGCTCGACTGGGGCATCGTGGCGCGGCTCGAAGAGGACAGCCAGCACCTGTTTCGCAGCCTTGTCGAAGCGGCGCTGGGCAGCGATGAGGCGTGGGAGTACATCACTGATTCGGTCATCCGTGCGCAGGGTTCGTTCATGCAGGACGGCTATGGCCTTTCGCGCGAGGAGATCCGCGACATGACGCGCCAGTTCATGCAGCCGATCCTGACGAAGCCGATGAGCGAAGTGAGCATGGCCGCGCTGTTCATGAACCCCGAGCGGGCGGCCGAACTGAACCAGGGCATCGCGCCGCCGAAGCGCAACCTGCGCGAACGCTGGCAGTGGAACCGGGCACAGGCGCGCGCCATCCGCATAGCGCTCGATGAAGGCCTTTTCGAAGCGGAGTTCCAGCGCTGGACGTTCCTGGCGGCAAAGCAGCTGCTTTATCTCGAACGGTACGCGCGCATGTATCTGCCGGACGAGGCGCTCCTGGGAGACCACGAATTCCTGCGGGGCGTGCTCGAAAAGCAGCGCGGCGGGCTTGCGGCGCGTAAGGCGGCGACCGTCGCTCTCGGTAAAGACGACGATATTGCGGCGGATGCAGCGGGGCGCTAGGTTTCGCGGAATGTTGATTGCAACCACAAATGACCTGCCCGGCTACGAGATCACGGAAGTGTACGGCGAGGTGTTCGGCCTCACGGTGCGGGCGCGAAACATCGGCTCGCAGATCGGCTCTGGCCTCAAGTCGATCTTCGGGGGCGAACTGAAGGGCATGACAACCGCGCTGGTCGACAGCCGCCACCAGGTGATCGAGCGGATGGTGGAAGAGGCGACGGCGAAGGGCGCGAACGCCATCGTGGCGATGCGCTTCGACACCTCGGAAATGGGCCCGAACTGGACGGAGATCTGCGCCTACGGGACGGCGGTCAGCGTGCGGAAGTTGGGGTAGAACGAGTTCCGAGTTCCGAGTTCCGAGTTCCGAGTTCCGAGTTCCGAGTTCCGAGAAAGCGCTACCTGCCTACTCGCCGGCCTGGCTATCCGTCTCCGAGGGCCTCGTCGTAGTGCTGCATCGCGGATTCGATCGCGAAGTCGCGGTCTAGTGCGAGGATGAAGCCATCAGCGATGAGGGCATCGGTGGCGGAGGCGACGCGCTGCTGGTAGTCGGCGCGGTCGCGGTAGCGTTCGGCGATGGAGGCGCGTGGGTCGCCGGTGGCTTCGCGCTCCGCGGCAGTGCGAGCGAACGGAAGTCGCGAACCGGGCATCGCCGAGAACGGTCGAAGCCGGCCGTGGGCACGCTGGGTGTTCCAGCCGGTGAGGGTCGCGACCGGTACCTGCTGCTCGGGCATGCGGATGCCGGCGACTTCGTTGCAATCGTCGTCGACCGCGGACACCACGGTCGTGGCATAGTCACTGTAAATGGCGGGCCAGCGGATGACGCCGCGCGTGGCGTCCGGGCCGAGATCGATATCCGGGACGCACGGGAGGGCTTCGGCGTCGGGTAAGGCCGCCCCGGGAATGCGGGATGCTGCTTGAAGGACGCTTTCGCGAGTGACGGCGGTGCCATCGGTGATGAGCGGGATGCGGCTGGCGGGAGGTTCGACATCGCGCGATACCCACGCGTCGAAATGCGAAAACAGCGCCCGGAGCAGCGGCGAGGGGTCGACGCCAGTCGGTTCGTTCGCGATGCCCACGGCGCGCGCCATCTCCACGTTCGCGCCGAGGTGGTCCAGGCCGGCCATCAGGTAGGAGCGCACTTCCGGTGGATTCGGGATGTCGGCCGATGCGTCGCGTTTGGTGTGGGTGTGTGCGGCGTCACCTCGCCAGTATTCCCAGGCGCTGTTCACCCAGAAGACTTTGGGGACCGCGCCCAGTAACCGCAGACGGTCGAGCAGCCCGCCCGCCGGCGCCATCCACGGCCCGCCGCCGGTTTCGCCGTAGCCGTGGGCAAGCGCTTCGTTCGGCTGCGCGTAGCGGTGGTTGAATTCGCCGGAACGTCCGCCGGCCACGTGGATGAAGACGCCATCGAAGACGCGAGCACCCGCCTCATCGACGTTGAAGCCGTCGCCGAGGAAGCCACGGAGCAGGCGGCCCGTCTGCGAGACGCCCATGCCGAGCACCCGGTCGATCGGCGCGAGGCCGAGTTCGGGGCGGCGGTTGTGGCGCAGTTCGCTCACGAAATCGCGGATGGCGGCCATCCCGATGCCAGCGACGGGACAGTAGGCGGTGCGATAGACAAGCTCATAGATCGAACCGGCCTTGAAGCCGCCTTCGAGCCAGATGTGCGAATCTGATGGTTCGACGACGCCATCTTTTTCGTGGGCGAACCGCCAGCGGCCTCGCGGTATCGGTATGCGTTCGCCAGCCGGCGTTTCGCGTTCGGAGAGCGACGCCTGCGGTTGTTCGAGCCCGGCAGGTGGGTACACCGGTTGTGTGCGGCCGGCCATGATTGCGGTGCCGTCGAGGAGCCGGAGGGAGGTCGCATCGGTTGCGGCGCGGAGTTCGATGCGGAAGTCGCCTTCGATCGGCCTGCCATCCTGGAGCGCCTGCGGGACGGTGATGCCGAGTTGGCGCGGTCCGCGCGCGAGGTCGAACTGCCAGCCGCACCACGCGATGGTCCAGCCGCCGTGGAGGAGCAGGCTGTCATTCGAGGGGATGGTGTATTCGGGGAGCGTCGCGAGGACGGGCGCCGGGCCTATCCCGAACGGGACGGTGACGTTGCCGCGGTTCGCGACGCTGAAGAAGAGGCCGCCGTTCGCGCGGGCGGGGTCCGTGGGGCGAAGCACGCAGAAATCGGCTTCGGCGCGGGCGAGGCCATCGGCCCCGCGTTCCGCGAGCGTGATGTCGGTGATGCGCTCGTTCGCAGCCGCCATGGGATGGAGCGCGATGGTGACGGTGCCGCGGACGACCTCGAACGGGCCGCTTTCGCCCCAGGCGCGCCCGCCTTCGTAGGGTTCGGTGGATGTGATAGTGAGAGATTCAATGGCCATGGTGCGCGCACTCTAACGGAAATGGGCGGACGCCGGGAACGGGTTCACTCTGGAAGCGTGATCTGACCGATGAGCGTGGCTTCGTAGGCGTCGAACGCGGGCTTGCCGTCTACTGCGACATTCGCCTCGAGCATTGGCCGGGGCGTAGGGGTCGAAGCGCCGGGGAGGCGGGCGGGCCCGCCGATGGGATTGCATGTGGCCTCCTCGCCCAATAGCGCACCGGGATTGGCTGTCACGCCCTCGCCGAAGTGCTGTGGGGCGTTGGACCCGCAACTCCACGAAATGCGCGCGGCCAGGGTGTCGCCCATCTGAGATGAAGGGTCGCCGGGGAGTTGGCGGGCGTCGCCGTGCGCCGGGAGAAGCCAGTAGGTGGAGTCGCTGCCACCGGGCGCGCAGCCGGAATACGCAGAGGACGAGACGTACACGAAGCCGGAGCCGTCGGGCATCCATGCAAACGGCCGGAAGCCTGCGCCAGGGTTGGTTACCGATGAGAGTGTGACGCCAGTGCGAAGGTCGACGATGTCGAGCGTGTGGGTCGCGCTGAAGCCAACGCAGCCCGGTTCGACGGGGATGCCTTCGACCGCGATGGAGCCGTCGGGCGAGAGCATGGCCATCGCCTCCAGTGGCGCCTTGCGCACGCTGCCATCGACGCCTAGAAGAACAGCCTGCGACACCGTTGGATACGGCACGTTGGAAGTGCCCGATACCGGAAGCTGGATGGTGACCGCGCGGCTATCGCTGTTCCAGCGCAGTCCGTCCGCGATGGTTGCCGCTGGTACATCCGGGACAAGCTTCGCCACCGGGAACGTCTCGAGTACGTGGCTGTCGTCAAGGTTGAGGAGCACAACCGCGTCGTCGTCAGCGCCGGCCATATTGTTGGTCTGCTCGAGCGCGAGCATGTGGCCATCGGGTGAAAGGTCGACACCCATGACCATCTCGCCGTCCGGCGCGGTGTACAGCGGCGCGGACTCCGTGCCATCGACGCTCACCGTGCGCAGCGTGCCGCTCTGGAGTCCGGTGTAGATGCGGTCGCCGCGGCCGAGCGACTCGGTCTTCGGGGCAGCGAACTTGCCCGCGATGCGGTGCGCATCGGCGTCGTAGACGATGATCTGCGATGGGCTTTGGAGTGTGTCGTTCACCTGGAACACGAAGCCGGTGTGTGGGGACGGCCTGGGAGTCGCGTCAGAGGCGTCGTTGGTGCACGCCGTGGTGGCCACAGCAAGTAGGACAAACAGCGCCAAGGTCAGCGCGTAACGGGCGTCGGCGATTCGCCGCATTAGGCCCTCACCCCCAACCCCTCTCCCGCGATGGCGGGAGAGGGGAGTCATTATCTACTACTGCCCGTAGCGTTCGCCCTTCAGCCCCTTCACGGCGAGGTCTACGGGCACGAGGCGGCGGGCGCCTTCGACGCGGCCACCGCTGCGCAGCCGCATCATGACCACGTAATCGGCGAACGCGGATTCGACGGCGCTGGTGAAACCCTGGGCATCCTGCGCCTTGTTGATGGCGAGCTTGGTGAGGCGGGTGGTGAGTGGCTGGTTCTCCGCGACGCGGTGGGCGTAGGCCATGGTTTCGCGTTCCAAAGCGGCTTTCGAAGATCAGCTCTTTCGCCTTGCGGACGCCCAGGTCCCAGGGCTGCGTGAAATACTCGACGAGGCCGGGCAGGAAGCGCGCGCTGGTATCGGCGAACACGAGGTCGGTGGCGGCGGCGAGCATCCAGCCGGCGAAGATGCAGTAGCCGCGCACCGTGCTGATGCTCGGCTTGGGTGAATTCCGCCACTTGAGCAAGTAATCGATGTTGTACTTGCGGAAGTTCTGGTAGAACTCGAGGCCCTCATCGCTCGCGCCACGGATCTCGCGCTCGGCGATGGACTCGGGCGTGCCGAGGTCGTGGCCGGACGAGAAGTGCTCGCCCGCGCCGCGGACGACGATGACGCGGACGTTGTCATCGGCTTCGGCGAGGTTGAACGCTTCATCGACGCCATCGAGGAGCCCCCAACTCTGGGCGTTGCGGTACCGGGGGCGGTTGAGCGTGACGATGGCGACAGGGCCATCGGTGTCGTAGGTGACGTTCTCGTTCTGCATTCAAGGATCCCCCGGCGGATAAGTGCGAGAAGCGTACATCCGGGAGCAGGCAGTAGGAAACCGGAGAACCAGGTACGGGCGGCAGTGCGCCCGCGGTAGCCGAAGGCCGGCGGGTAACAATCCCGCCGGCCTCGTGGCGTGCGCGGCACGGGTTGATGGAGCCGAAGCGACCGGGTCACATCGGCCGGTCGCTGCTCCTACCTGCCTGCGAGCATCTTGCGTTTGCTGGCGACGTAGTCGACGAGGATATACTCGCCGAGCTTGTCGGGGGTCGTGTAGAAGACGCGGCCCTTGTTGATTTTCGCGACCTGGTTGACGAATTCCTTCAGGTAATAGTTCCGGTCGAGCATGAAGGTGTTGATGGTGATGCGCTTCTGGGTGCAGCGCTTCACTTCCTTCAGGGTCTCGCGGATGGTGATGGGGCTGGGCGGGTAGGCGAAGTAGCTGCGCCCCTTCTCCAAGTGCGCGGTGGGCTCGCCGTCGCTGATCATGATGATCTGGCGGGTGCCGGCCGTGTGCTTGGCCAACAGTTTCTGGGCGATCATGAGCGCGTGGTGCATGTTCGTGCCGAGGACTGATTCGTCCCAGCGGACGTATGGGAGCTGCTCCGCGTTGAGTTCGCGGGCGTAGGCGCTGAAGCCGATGATGTAGAGGCTATCGCGCGCGTACTGCGATGAGATCAGGTTGTTGAGCGCGAGGGCGACCTTCTTCGCGGCCTGGAAGCTGCCGCGAAGGGCCATCGACCAGCTAAGGTCGAGCATGATGACGGTGGCCGTCTGCGTGAGCATCTCGGTGCGTGCGACCTCGAAGTCATCGGGCTTGAGATGCACAGGAGTCCCGGGCCCGTTGCGGTACATCGAGTTCATGATCGTCTTCTGGATGTCCAGGTAGAACGGGTCGCCGAACTCGTACGGCTTCGTGGTGTCGATGCGCTCGCCGCCGAAGCCCGACTCGCGGACTTCGTGCTTGCCGAAGCTATCTTGCTTGAGCTGGGCGTAGATCTCGCCGAGGGCGCGCTGCCCAATTTTACGCGTGCCGCGCGGGGTGAGTTCCCAGTTGTTGCCCTTCTTGCGAATGTAGCCGGCCTCTTCGAGGATTTCGAGGAACTGCTTGAGCTGGTCGAGCGTCTCCTTGGCCTCGGGGCCGAGGAGTTCTTCGAGCTTGTCGGCATCGATGTCGTCTATTTCGCCGCCGTACTGGGTGCGCTCGAGCTGGCGTTCGACTTCGTCGATGGACTGCATCTGGTCCATCAGGCGCATGGCCGATTGGAGGTCGATCTCTTCCTCGCCTCGGAACGGGTACTGGTTGCGGAGATCGCGCATGGGCGAGAGGTATTCGAGGTTTTGGCCGAGCTCGCCGAGCATCTGCTGGAGCTCTGGGTCGCCGACCTTGTCCGCGAGGAGGTCCTGCAGCTGCGAACGCATCTCGCCGGGCAGCGAATCGAGCAACGACTGCATCTGACCCATCTGATGCTGCATCTGTGAGATGAGCTCATCGAGCGACTGTGGCGGGTTGTCGCCGAAGAGGTCGCCATACTGCTGCATGAACTGGTCGAAGTCGGGTTCGTTCCCGGCGAGGCGGTCCTGCATCATCTTGTTGAGGTCGCGGACCATGTCCTTCATGCGCTGCATGTCTTCGGGGGACATGTTGGCGATCTGGTCGTAGAGATCCTTGAAGAACGTCTCGGTCATGGCCTTCTTGAGAGACTCGAGAAGTTCGTTGAATTTCTGCTGTGCGTCCGGGTCCATGAACTCGTAGTCCTGGAGCTGCTTCACCTGGCCGGCGACATCCTCGGGGAGACCTTCGAGGTAGTCTTTCTTCTTGTTCGCGATGTTGCGGAGCATGTCGGCGAACTCGCTGTTGGCGGGTTGCTGGCCGCCCTGCTGCTGCTGACCCTGCTGGCCGCCTTGCTGCTGTCCACCCTGTTGCTGGCCACCCTGTTGCTGGCTGGCCTGGCTCCGCTGCTGCTGACCGCCCTGCTGCCCCTGTTGACCGGACTGCTGTTGGCCCTGCTGGCCGCTCTGTTGCTGGCCCTGTGACTGCTCGCCGCCGTCCTGCCCCTGCGGCTGGCCGTCCTGCTGCTCGCCGGTGGCCTCATCGAGGCGGCGGTCGATGGTGTCGCGCTCCTGCTGGACGATTTCGTTCAGCTGGCGCTGGATGTCATCGAAGATGGATGAAAGGTTGAACTTATCCAGTTGCTGGCGGCGCTGCTGGCGCAGCTGCTGGAGGAGATCGCGCAGGCCCTGCATGCGATCGCCCATGGGGTTGCGCATGCCCCGCTGGAGCAGGTTCCGCAGCGCGTGCTGAAGGTCACCGAAGTTCATCAGGTCATCGGTGAGGTTATCCAGGATGTCATCGGCTTCGAGGTCCGGCACCGCCTGGGTGCCATCCCATAGTGAATAGCGGTAGGTGCTGGCCATTCTGTCTCCCCGGCAGCTGTATCAGGGCCGCCTATGGGTACGGTAGCGGAATTCGGGAAGGTTGTCAGTCGGGGGAGGGATGAGGCATGAGGCATGAGGAATGACGCCGTCAACGCGGTCGAAAGTTCCTCCCCTGCCGCAGCGGGGAGAGGTTGGGATGAGGGCGCGCCAATCCCGGTAGACGTCTGACGCGGAGTGCCGCCGTCTACCGGCCATCGCATGGCGCGGCTGGCCCGGCTATATCCGCTCATCGACAATTCCGCTAGTCGCTATGACATCTCGCCACTGGAGACGTGAGTATGGCCGCACCACCAACCGACTACCTTCGACACCACCGCGCAGTCCACGCAAAGCATGGTCCCACGTTCGGGGCCGACCGCTTCGGGGTGTTCGCTGAAGCGCTGGCACGGTTCTTCGGCACCCCACAGTACCTCATCGGGCAGACCGTCGTGGTCTTCGTTTGGATGATCGCGAATGGCTATGCGTTGCTCGTCCACTTCGACCCGTACCCGTTCATCCTTCTCAACCTCGTATTTTCGTTGCAGGCGGCTTACGCCGCGCCGCTCATCCTGCTCGCGCAGACGAGGCAGGCGGCCCGCGACAAAGAGTTCTCCGATATGGACGCGCGCCATCGAGAGGACCTGGCCCAGCGCCACGCCCAACTACTCGATGCGAACACCCAACTCACGAACAAGGTGTACGAACTCACGGCCGAGGTGCACGAACTCACCCAGCACATTTCGAAGGACCTCGTGGCTAACCACGACTAGCGGCTGTTGCAGCGCGGCGGGGCGTGGCTGAGGACGCCCTCACCCGAACCCTCTCCCGCTGTGGCAGGAGAGGGGCCCTTCGTGGCGACTCGCGGCTCACTCACGCCGCATCACTCATACCTCGCTACGCCATCTTGAAGCGCCAGGCGGCCAGGATGGTCGCGCCGACGCACCAGATGGCGAGGCCGAGGATATCGGTGCCGAGGGCGGTGAGGCCGTGGCCGAGGTTGGCGATCTGCCGCGCCGGAGAAGAGGATGCTGGGGATGAGCACGAGCATCATGAGAGGAGCGACGTCATCTTCGCTGCGGGCAAACGCGACCATAAGGATGCCAAGCGCGATGAACGCCAACGAGCCAATCGTGGCGAACGCGATCAGCAGGACGGCACTGCCGGTGAGGTCGGCGCCGAAGACGTAGACGCCGAAGATCCAGGTGATGAGCGTGACGGCGAGTGCGATGAGGAGGCGGCTCACGATCATGGCCACCACGAACGAGCCGGTCGGCATGGGCGTGGCAGCGACGCGCCGGAGGATGCCGCGTTCTTTGTAGCGCGAGAGCGGGAAGAGGACGCCATTGAGGCCAACGGTCATGCCGATGAAGGCGATGAGGCCGGGGACCAGGACATCGAGGTAGGGGACGACCTTGCCGTTGGGCAGCGTTGTGTGGAAATCGAACGCGACGAGGATGACGAGCAAAACGATGGGCTGGCCGAGGGTGAAGGCGAGCGCTGCCGGCTCGCGGTAGAGCGATTTGATTTCGCTGATGGTGGCGGCCACGAAGCCGCTGAGCCAGGGGGAACCGGGGCGTTTCGCGGCCGAGCCGTGGGCGAGAATGGCTTCTCCGGATGCCATATCAATCCTCCTTCCGGGCGTCATCAAGTGAGACGCCATCGAGCGTGTTGCCGGTGAGGTGGAGGAAGACATCCTCCAGCGTTGCATCTCGGACGACGACCTCGCGCTTGAATCCGGTATCGATGAGTTGCTGGATCAAGGCGAGCGGGGTATCGATGCCGGCGATGACGCCCCGGTCCATGACCGCCACGCGGTCGCAAAGCTCCTCGGCTTCTTCCATGTAGTGCGTGGAGAGGACGATGGTCCGACCGCCGGCCTGGAGCCGGCGGATGAGGGACCACAGCTGCCGGCGCGCCGTTGGGTCGAGGCCGGTTGACGGCTCGTCAAGCAGGACGAGGGGCGGGTCATTCACGAGGGCGGCGGCGAGGGCAAACCGCTGCTGTTGGCCGCCGGAAAGCTGCTTCAGGCGCCAGTTCGGGCGGTCCGCGAGGTCCACGTAGCCGAGGAGCGCTTCCGTGTCGGGCTTGACGCCGTAGCACGCGCCGAGGAATTCGAGCTGTTCCTTGAGGGTGAGGTGGTCGAAGAAGTCCGACTCCTGGAGCTGGACGCCGAGGAGCGCGCGGGCTTCGGCGCGGTGATGGGCGATATCGATGCCGAAAATCTCCACGCTGCCGGAAGTGGCATCGCGGAGGCCGGTGACAATTTCGAGGGTGGACGTCTTGCCGGCGCCGTTGGGGCCAAGGAGACCGAAGATTTCGCCGGGTTGGACATCGAAGCTAATGCCCCGGACCGCTTCGAATTTTTTGTAGTGCTTTACAAGGTTGGCGACGCGGAGGGCAGGCGGTTGGGCCGTGTGGGACGCGCTCTCGCGTGTGGGAGCGGGTATGGTTGCCAAAGGGGGACCTCCCGTTGGTTTGGGCTCAGGCGAGCACGGTTGAACGCAATGTGACTGTGAACTTTCTCAAGTATCGTATCAAGATTCTCAGTGGTACATCGGTCTTAAGGCGGAGGCGTGTGTCGCTTTGCCTCCCTTCGAGCGTGAGCGTATGATGGAAATAAGTTTAGGAGGCTAAATTTCCGTCCGTCAAATGGAAACTCGTGAGACGCTGGCTGAACAGATCGAGATCCAGGCAGCTGAGCTGCAGAATGACGCCGACGCATTCGACGAGGCGGCCGCGCGTGTGCTTGGCCTCAACACGAACGACCTCCACTGCCTCGCATTGATTGCGCTGCGCGGCGCGATGACCGCCGGCGAGTTGGCGGAAGCGGCGGCGCTCACGCCCGGCGCGATCACAACGCTCGTGGACCGGCTTGAGCACGCCGGTTACGCGCACCGGCGGCGCGACGACGTGGACCGCAGGCGTGTACTCATCGAACCGACGGCGCGCGCGCTATCGATCGCGGGGCAGATCTGGGGGCCGCTCGCAGCCGAGGGAGCGGCATCGCTTCTGCATTTCAATGAGGCCGAATTGAACGCAATCCTCGAATTTCTGCGGCTCGCGCGGGAGGTGCATGCGCGCCACATCGCGCGGGTGCAGTCGCTCACGCTCGCCGGGCTCGAACGCCAGGATTAGAAACGCCGGCTACCACCAGCCGACCTTATAGCGCCAGCCCTTCTGTTCGCGACCCTCGGGGCCGGCTTCCTTCAGACGGGCAAAGTGTTTGCGGCAGAGCGGCACCGTAAGCCGTTCACGCTCTTCGCCGCGCCATTTCAGCACGGCCACATCCTCGTAGGGCGGCTCCATGCACCAGAGGCATCGTGGTCGTGGCATCAGTGGTTCTCCTCTTCGCGCTCTCTCACACCTTCCCACGCTCTACCGGGCACTGGCAAAGGGAGTTACTAACCGAACGCCATCTCGAAGCCCCACTCGCGGGACTGGAACGGGTCGGGCGCGTAACGGAACCTGGTGCAGCGGAAGCCCAGGCGGCGGTAGAGACGATGGGCGTCTTCGAAATGCACATCGCTGAAGAGCACGAGCCGCTGTGCACCGCGGGTGCGGGCCTCATCGATGACCCAACGGCTCAAGGCCGACCCGGCCCCACTCTTGCGCGCGGTGGCGAGGACGTAGAGGCGGTGGAGTTCGAACGTCCCGCCACCATTGTCGGTGAGGCCGACACAACCAACGACGTCACCGGCCGGGCCTTCGAGCACGCGAAACCACCCGGAGACGCCATCGTAGTGCTGTTCGGGGTGGAGCAGGTCGGCGTCGTAGTCGGATTCAGCGAAGGGAAACCCGTACTCTTCGAAGACGGCGGCGACCAGGCGCCAGGGGCCATCGCCGTGGCGGGCACGGTCGTAGGGGATGGGTGTGATGGTCATCAGGAATCCCGCCGGGTAACGTTACGCCTCGTCGAGCGGCTGCATGCCCATGATGTTGTAGCCGCAATCGACGTAAAGGGTTTCGCCGGTGATGGCGCCCGAGCCAGGGCCGGCAAGGAAGGCGGCGGCGGCGCCGATATCCGCGAGGGTAACCTGCTTTCGCAGCGGGGCCTTGCTAGCGAAAGACTTCTGATAGTCGCGGAAACCGCTGATGCCGCTCGCAGCGAGCGTGCGGATGGGGCCAGCACTGATCGCGTTGACGCGGATGCCTTCTGGCCCGAGGTCGTTCGCGAGGTAGCGTACGGTCGCTTCGAGGGATGCCTTGGCGACGCCCATCACGTTGTAGGACGGGACGACCTTTTCGGCGCCGTAATACGTCATGGTGACGACGCTGCCGCCATTGGGCATGAGGGGCATGGCGGCGCGGGTGAGTGCGAGCAGCGAATACACGGAGATGTCGTGGGCGAGCGCGAAGCCAGCGCGGCTGGTATCTACGAAGCGGCCGGCCAGGTCTTCGCGATTGGCGAAGGCGATGGCATGCACGAGGATATCGATGGTACCGAAGCGCTCCTTCGTCTTTGCGAAGACGGTATCGATCTGGGTGTCGTCGGTGACATCGCACAGTTCGATGAAATCGGCGCCGAGGCTCTCGGCCAGCGGGCGAACGCGCTTTTCGAGTGTGGGCAGGCCATAGGAGAAGGCGAGCGTGGCGCCCTCAGCATGCAACGCCTGCGCGATTCCCCAGGCGATGGAATGGTCGTTGGCAACTCCAAAAATGAGCGCCGTCTTTCCCGCAAGCATCGACATGTCCCGTAGCGTACAGGGAACAGGGAACAGGGAACAGGGAACGACAGTATTCGGCAGCGGGCGGTCCGACTCAATACGGGATGGCGGCGCAGATATCGAGGAAGTTGGCGACCATGCGGGCAGTCGCACCCCAGATGAGGTCATCGCCGAACTGGTAGGAGGGGAAGGCGTACGTCTTCCCGTTCATGATGCGCCGATCGGGGATCATCGTTTGGGGGTCCATGAGGTAGTGGAGTGGCACTTCCATGAGGTACGCGACTTCGTGTTCGCTGAAACGCCATTCGTATGGGTAGCGTTTGAGCCAGCCCACGAACGGCGTGATGCGGTAGTTGGTGGATGTGCGCAGTTCATCCAGCTGCCCAAGCAACTCGACATCGACGGGCTGGACGCCAATCTCCTCGAAGGTTTCGCGCAGGGCGGTGGAGGCGAGGCTGTCGTCTTCGGGATCCATGGAGCCGCCGGGGAGGCTCACCTGGCCCTTGTGGTCATCGACCGTTTCCGTGCGCTTCTGGAAGACGATATGGATACCCTCGCTACGCTCGTAGAGGAGCATGAGCACCGCGGCGCGCCGGCCCGGCTCATCGGCCGCATAGGATTCGGGCTGATATTGGGCGAGGAGTTGGCGCACCTGGTCGCGGTTCATATGCCAGTGACCAGGTGGCGGCGGCGGGTGGATTCCTGTAGTTCATGCCAGATGCGCTCATTGATGTCCGCAGCAGTGTTGCCAGGCGTGGCCTCGATACGGGCGTGGACTTCGACGAGGAGGGCGCGAATGGCGTCGTCCGCGGCCTGGAGTGCGGACACGTGCAGGTCGGCGAGGATGTCGCGGGAGAGCGCGTCGTCGATGCGTGCGCTCAGCGCGGCATCGCCGATGACGGGCGCGGCGTCGCGGAGGATAGCTGCGGTGGCGCGGTATTCATCGACGAGCCGTGCGGGCGCGCGGTCGATATCCTGGGCGAGCATCATCGAGAGGCCCGCAGCGATGCCGAGGGTCTGCTGCCCGAAAGGCGTGGGCGCCTCGGGAACCTGTTGGGCGACGGCGCCCGCGATCGCGCCGAGGACGATAGCTGGATCGGGCCTCATGGCGCCCTGCCGAGGAGCCGCAGCAGGATTTCGTCCGCACGGTTGATGAGACTCCAGGAAGTTTGGGCGAGCATGACCTCGCGCGATTTCCCGTCCTGGAACGAACGCGCGCCGGTGAGCCAGATGCCCTGGGCCTTCACGCCGCTGAAGACTTCCCACCAGTGCAGGGCTTCGGGGGCGACGTGGAGGCCACTGGCGTGCTCAAAGATGGCGATCGCGTCGCTGGCGGGGATGATGCCGCCCTTTTGGCCGGGCCGGCCCCATTCCCAGAGTTCGTGGAAGGACCACGCGAGGTCTTCGAGCGGGTCGCCGAGGTGCGCCATCTCCCAGTCGACCACGCCATAGATGCCATCGGGGCGATACAGGAAGTTGCCGACGCGGTAGTCACCGTGCACCGCGCTGACGCGCTGCGCGGGTGGCGGCGGGTTGGCGCGAAGCCAGCGGACGGCGGCGCGTGCGATCGGCTGTGGGCCCATCTCGTTGGCATCGATCATGCCTTCCCAATAATCGAGTTCGTGGGACCACGCAGTTTCGGGCATGGGGACCGGCACGAGTTTGCTCACGGAAGCGACTGCCTCGTCGGAGGTGGCGATGGCGGCGAGGATTTCATAGAAACGCTTTGCAAGGGCCGGGCGCGATCCATCGTACGGCTGTGTCTGTATGAGGCGGGGGTTCGCCTCGCAACCTAGGATGCGGTCCATGATGAAGAATGGTGCACCGAGGTGTTGCGGATCTTTTTCGAGCCAGCGCATGCCGGGCACGGGCACGATGGGATGTCCACCGAAGGCACTGTAGAACGCGTACTCCACTTCGCGGTCGGACTCAACGAGGCTCCCCGGAGGGTCCTTGCGGACGATGAAGGGGGCGCTGCGCGGTTCGCCGTTCTCGGACCAGGCGGCATCGAACATCCAGGTTTCGCGGGAGGCGCCGCCGGGGATGCGAAAGAGTTTGGAGACCGTCACGCCAGGAGCACCGGGCAGGTGGGAGGCGAGATAGGTTTCGAGCGCGGACTCCATCGGCGGGATCGTGGACGCGGCAGACGGCAGTGTCAATGGAGGGATGAGTAATGAGGGATGAGGGATGAGGGATGAGGCCGGGTCTCACTGGTGGCTACCAGTGCCAATTCGATGCCGCCGCTCCCTTCCGGTCGCGGTACGGACGCGTGTCGCCTCATCCCTCACCCCTCATGCCTCATGCCTTCCGATGGTCTATCCTCGGGGAGCGATGACGTTTGAGGAGATGTGCACGCTGGCGGTGAGCCGCAAGCAGGAGATGCCTGCCGGTTCGGGGACGGCCGAGCTGTTTCGCGGCGGGGCGCATGCGATTGGCAAGAAGCTTGTCGAAGAGGCGGCGGAGAGTTGGATGGCGGGGCGATATGAATCGCGTGAGGAACTGGCGGGGGAACTCTCGCAGGTTTTGTATTATGTCGCGTGTATGATGGCGGAGAAGGACATCGCGCTGGAGGACGTGTACCGGCGCTTATGATGAAGGTTGCGCTTCCCAACAAAGGCGGCCTCTTCGAGCCGACCATCGAACTGCTGGCATCGTGCGGGTATAAGGTCGCGCGGGCGGGTGCGACGCTCGCATCGCTCGACCCGGAGAACGGCGTGGAGTTCTACTTCCTGCGTCCCGGGGACATCCCTCTCTATGTGGCGAATGGGATGCTCGATGCTGGCATTACGGGGAAGGACTTCGTGGCCGAAAAGGGCCTGAGCACACCGGTGCTGCTGGACCTGCATTACGGCCACTCGCGGTTATGCGCTGCGGTTCCTGCGGGCTCGCCCGTGCAGACTCTGGACGAGGTTGCGGGACTGCGGATTGCGACCTCGTTCCCTGTCATCACGAGTACATTCTTCGCAGGGCGCACGCTTTCGCTGGTGGAACTCGAAGGTGCGGTGGAGATTTCGGTGCGGCTCGGCATCGCCGAAGCGGTGATCGACCTCGTCGAGACAGGGACGACGCTCAAGGAGGCCGGCCTGCGAGTTGTAGGCGAACCGCTGTTCCGTTCGAACGCGGCGCTCTTCGCCCACGCGGAGAACGGTAGCGCGCCGCCAGAACTGATGACGATGCAGCGCCGCATCGAGGGCAAGCTGGTCGCGCTCGAATACATGATGGTGGAGTACGACGTGCCTGCAGCGATCCTCGCGGCGGCGTCAGCCATCACACCGGGGATCGAATCGCCGACCGTCACACCGCTGCAGGCGGAGGGGTGGTATTCGGTGAAGGCGATGATCCGCAAGCGGGAAGCACACCGGATCATGGATGAGCTCTCGGAGCTTGGGTGCAAGGGGATCCTGCTGACCACGATCGAGAGCGCGAGGATCTGAACGTGCACAGTACCCGGTATCCGGTACCCAGTGTCACCTTCAACGGAAACCCGTTTTCATGGACGGCAGGTCTCGCGACCACCGGGTACCCGGTACTGGGTACCGGGTACTTCTCGTGGCGGAGCGAGGGCCCATGCCGCCGATAGCGCTCCACATGGTGCTCGCGCGGCAGATCGCGATGGAAATCGGGTCTGGAGGCGTGGATCCGGAGTCGGGGGCATACCTGCTGGGGTCGACTTCGCCGGATATCCGCGTTATCACGCGACAGGACCGGTACTCGACACACTTCTTCAACCTCAACGACCACAACCACCAGGATTCGGTCGCGGCGTTTCTCGGGACCTACGGACGGTTGGCGGCGCCGGAGAACCTGAACGATGAGACGCGGGCGTGGGCCGCGGGGTATGTCACCCACCTGGTAATGGATGAGCAGTACATTACGGGCATCTACCGGCCGTTCTTCGCGCGGCACGAATCGCTGGGCGGGACGATCCGGGCGAACGTGATGGATCGGCTGCTCCAATTCGATATCGAGCGTTCGTTCTGCAACGCGCCAGAGACGAAGACGGCGCTCGCGGAGGCGCTGAGCGGGACGATCGAAGGGATTGAGGCGGGGTTCATCGATGGCGAGACGCTGGAGCGCTGGCGCGGCGTGGTCCGGGATGTGGCGCAACGGGGGATGGACGCAGAGCGCATGCGAAGCATGATCGCGAATCATCTTCGCATCTCCGGGCTGAAGGAGGACGAGACGCTG
>JAFKFP010000068.1:39262-42869 GCA_017308185.1 bacterium
ATCCGCAAGGCGGAAGAGGGGCGCGAGCTGCTGCTCTCGCGGAAGTCGTTAGACACCGACGAGCTGCCGATGGACCTGCGGGAGACCACGTTCAAGACGTTCGGGCAGGAGTTGGCGCCCGAGGAGGTGGTGCGCCGCATCATCCGCGATGTACGCGAGGATGGCGACAACGGCGTGAGTTACTACAACTCGCGGCTGGATGGCAGCGCCACACAGGACCTGCGCGTGAGCGATGAGGAGATGCGCGAGGCCTACGACGCATGCGACAACGAGCTGGTTGAGGCGTTGCGGTTCGCGGCCGGGCGCGTGCGCGACTATCACGAACAGCAGATGCGCGGGGCGCGGCTCGACTTCAACAACAACGGGCTGGGACAGGTGACGCGGGCGATCAAGCGGGCGGGGATCTACGTGCCCGGGACGCGCGCGCCGCTGCCGAGCACCGTGATCATGTGCGCCATCCCGGCGCGTGTGGCAGGGGTGGAAGAGGTCTATCTGACGAGCCCCGTGCTTCCCGATGGGACAGTGCCCGCGGCGAAACTCGTGGCGGCAGACATCGCGGGCGTGGATGCGGTCTTCAAGGCGGGAGGCGCGCAGGGCATCGCGGCCTTCGCGTATGGCACCGAAACGATCCCGCGGGTGGACAAGATTTTCGGGCCGGGCGGGCTGTTCGTGACGATCGCGAAGAAGCAGGTGTTCGGCGATGTGGGAATCGATTCGGTGTACGGGCCGACGGAGACGATGATCATCGCGGACGAAAGCGCGAACCCGGAGCTGGTGGCGGCGGACCTGCTGGCGCAGGCCGAGCACGACCCGCTTGCGAGCCCGATCCTACTGACGCCGTCCCACTATTTCGCGGGCGAAGTGGACCGCGAGATAGAGCGGCAGCTGCGGGACATGGAGCGCGCAAAGATCGCGCGGGCCGCTATCGATACGCGCGGCGGGTGCATCCTCGTGAGCGACATCGACCACGGGATCGAGCTGGCGAACTACTACGGGCCGGAGCATCTCTGCCTCGCGGTCGAGAACCCGACGGCGTACGTGATGAAGGTAACGAACGCGGGCGGCCTGTTCCTCGGCGAGGCGTCACCGGAAGCGGTGGGCGACTACACCGCGGGCCCGAGTCACACCATGCCCACGGGGGGCAGCGCGCGCTGGAGCAGCCCTCTCGGGGTGAGCGACTTCCTCAAGCGCATGGCGATCGTCAACCTGCCGGAGGACGACTCGGAGGAGCTGAACCAGTACGCGGCGATCATCGCGCGAGCGGAAGGTCTCACGGGACACGCGCACGCCGTCGAGCGCCGGTTGCGGGGGCGATAGCGCGAGATGGACTACCGCCGATTTCTGCGAGAGGACGTGGGCGCGCTCGAAGAGTACCAGCCCGTGAAGCCGCTCGATGTGCTGGCGGAAGAGATCGGGATGCCAGTGGGGCAGCTCGTGAAGCTCGATGCGAACGAGAACCTGTACGGCGCGCCGGCAGCGGTGTACGACGCGATCGCAAAGGCGGACCTGCACATCTATCCAGACCCGGGACAGAACCATCTGCGCGAGGCGATCGCGGGATATGTGGGCCATGGCGTGACACCCGAGCAGGTGGTGGGCGGCACCGGCGCGGATGACCTGATCGACCTTATCTTCCGGCTCACGATGCCGGAGAAGGTTGCGGTGGTGACACCGGCGTTCGGTATGTATTCGTTCCTCGCAAAGATCAACCGCGTGCAGCCCATCGAGGTGCCGCGGCTGCCGGGGACGTTCGATCTCGACATCGATGCTTTGCGGGACGCGGTCGACGATGGCGCGCGCATCGTGTTCCTGACGTCGCCGAACAACCCGACGGGAAACGCTTTGCTGATCGAGCAGGCCCGGGCGGTGTGCGAGATGGACGCGCTGGTCATCATCGATGAGGCGTATATCGAGTTCGGAGGGGAATCGGCGGCGCCGCTGCTTGCCGAGTTCTCGAACCTGGTCATCCTGCGGACGTTCAGCAAGTGGGCCGGGATTGCAGGCCTGCGTGTCGGCTATGCACTCTGCGACCCCGGCTTCGCCAAGCTGATGATGGCGATCAAGCAGCCGTACAACGTGAATGTGGCCGCCGATGTGGCCGCGCGGGCGGCGATCGAGCACCGCGCGGAGATCTTCGAGACGGTGCGGGCACTCATCGCCGAGCGTGGGCGCATGGTGCGGCTGCTGGAAGGACTCGGGTGGCTGAAAGCGCTGCCGTCGGCATCGAACTTCGTGCTGTTCCGGGTCGAAGGGCGCTCGGCGAAAGCTGTCGTGAAGGGGTTGCGGCAGCAGGGCGTGCTCGTGCGCTACTACCCGCGGCCGGACCTGGCCGACTACATCCGCATCAGCGCGGGCCGGCCGGAGGACACGGACCGGCTGGTGGCCGCGCTGCGGCAGGTCGCCTTGCGATAGGGCCATATTTTACATTCTTAGGTAGTCACCCTAATTGTGCCGCCCCCCCCCCCCCGCGATGTACGGTCTCGGACATCGCACGCGAGGGCATGGCAATGAGAAGGTCCTTCGTCCTGGCCTTAGCCGCTGCTACGTCTATCGTTATCGGTAGCGCAGTGGTGTTCGCGACCATCGCCCACCATACCAGCGGGGCCGGCGGCCCTCACAACACGACTTCGCACAACTCTTACAATCCCGCCCATTCTTGGGTCGCGGTTGGCGCAGATCACACGTTGGCCATCAGCAGTGGCGGACGCTACCATGACCCCGCCGGAGCCTCGTACGGGCCTGCATTTTGGGGGGACTACGCCATTGATGTCGACGGTGGGGTTGGCTCACCGTACGTCGCCAAGATGTACCTCGATTACGGTGGGTATGCACCGGGCTATACTGTCCTCACAGACATCAATTCT
The DNA here is from genome assembly GCA_017308185.1 of bacterium. GTDB lineage: Bacteria > Chloroflexota > Dehalococcoidia > Tepidiformales > Tepidiformaceae > JAFKFP01. The sequence goes on from JAFKFP010000068.1 coordinate 42,127, forward strand.
CCCATCAGCATCGAACTGGTGGCGGGGGCAGTCTTAAACCTCAAGAATCCGGCCCAAGCGGCGTGCTACTACCAGACATTCACAGTCAACGTAGACTACTTTGACAGTGCGGGCGGGCACCACGAAGACAGCATCGGCACGGTGTGGTATCTACACCTCGCACAGGCAAGCTTCGCCATCCCCGCGGGGAGTGTGGCACCGAATGCATCGCGGGCAAACCCGTACGGCACCGGCACCATCTATTACTTCGCCAACAAGACCGTGGGCACCGACTATGCCGGCACCGGCTCGTGCAGTGACGGCCAACACACGCACATTGAATGGGTCTCGAACCATAGCTGGGGTGCACAGTTCGAATGGCACGGTCTTGGGCCTGACTACTTCTACGCTGGGCATGTGCACTACCCCGGGGATGTGTTCGGTGGAGTGACATATAGGCGAGATCCAGTGAACCAAGGAGTAACCCTTGGCTATATCGGCGGCGACTCTACAACGCCGTGGTTTCGAGACAACCCATTTTCAGGAGCTCAATCATGAACATCACTGGCCTTGTTCCTTCCGCATCTCGACGTGACTCCAGTGGCAGATGGCGATGGGGAATCATCGTGGGACTGGTCGTCCTCGGCGCCGCCTCGGGGCTGGGATGCCGGGCGGAGGAGTCGTCCGTCGGGGACATCACTCCGGCGACATCGGTGACGGCCCAGAACACCGCAGTGCCGTCTCAATCAACCCGCGAAGCGCCG
>JAFKFP010000367.1 GCA_017308185.1 bacterium
GTTGCGCCCCCTCAGCGCAATCTCCACCTGCTCGCTCACGCGCCGTCTCCTGCGCAGCCGGCGCCACACGCGGCGATCTGGGCCGCGGTCATCAAGGGATATTGGCGTATCGCCTTGAAAAGATCATCAATGTCGGCCTTGGGCAGCTGACGGAACATGTCATCTCGCGACCAGTTCGCGCGCTCGGTCAGCTTTTCGAGCCGGAAGTCGCGCCGCTTGAATTTCGCCGGACGGACGTAGCCCCATTCGGCAAATACAATGTCGTGCCCGTCATGGGTCTTCATCTTCAGCGCGTCGCCGTGCACCAGGTTTTGTGAGAGGACGTACGACGCCGCCCGGTAGAGGTCGTCCTCTTCATCCAGCCCCAGGTGCTCCGCGAAGATCTCCAGCAGGTTCGCACGGCACTCGGCGATGTTGTCGGCGAGCAGTTCGATGCCGTAGATGCACATAAGCCCGTACAGCGCCTGCTGCCGCCGCTCGAACTCCGCCCTGCCGTACTTCAGCTCGACGGTCGCGAGCTTTCGCCGCAGCACCTCGACGAGGAAATTGCCACTCCCGCAAGCAGGCTCCAGGAACCGAGAATCGATGCGCTCGGTCTCGCCTTTGACGAGATCCAACATGGCCTCGACGAGCCACGGAGGTGTGAACACTTCGCCGTGGTCTGCGACACGTTGCTTCGATTTGATCAGACTCATTCGTGAACCTCGTACTCGCGGCGAGACGCCCTCGCGGCGCCATCATACTCGCGAGTTGCCGCACGCGGCGTAGGACACGCGGACAGCCCATGTCGCGTGCGACACGATCGAGGCATCGTGTTGACTTGGTCCGCGGGCAGAGCGTGTATCGTCGGGATGAATACCTATCGCCTACCCCAGACCCACATCGACGACTCCGCATGGAGCCAGGCGCTTTATGCCTTCCTCGCGGAGAAGGAGCAGCGCAGCGGCTCGCGACGGACCGTCGAGAGCTACAGCCGCATGCTGCAGGACTTCTTCGGCCGCGTCGCCAAGACGCCCGACCATATCACCAGCCCAGAAGTCCTCGCATACGCCCACGGCATCGGCAAGTCTGGGCGACCACCTTCTGCGATCACTATCGGTGCGCGCGTCGCCTGCGTCTCGTCGTTCTTCAAGTTCCTCATTCGCATGGGAGCGCTGAGTGCCAATCCCTGTGACGCGCTGGAACGACCAAAAGTCCAGCCGAGCCCGGCGCGCGGGTACAGCGCTGATGATGTCCGGCGCCTGCTCGGGGCGGTCCCGGACACTGTCGCCGGGCGGCGCGACCGCGCGATCATCCTGACGCTGGTGCTCACCGCACGCCGGAGGAGCGAGGTCATCAACCTGAAGGCGGGCGACATCACGCTCGAAGGCGAGACGGCGTTCTACAGCTATCGCGGCAAAGGTGGGAAGCGTGGTCGGCGTGAGCTGCCACGGCCGGCGTACGACGCCATAATCGCGACGCTGTCCGATTGCGGAAAGACTCTGCTCGGAATGCATCCCGAGGAATCGCTCTGGCAGGCTTCCGCGGCCGAGCGCGGCGTCACCAGCGCGACGTTCTATGCGCGGCTGCGCAAGTACATGGTCGCGGCAGGCCTTCCACCCTCCGGCGTCCACATACTCCGCCACACTGCCGCCAAGTTGCGCCGTGAGGCGGGCGAATCGATTGAGGCCGTCAGCCAGTTCCTTGATCATTCGTCGCTGGCGGTCACGACGGTGTACTTGCGCAGACTGGAAGGGCAGCAGGACGGGTCGTGGGGTAAGGTTGCCGAGGCCATCGGGGTGGCGGCTGTGTACGACGAGCTGTAATTGCGAGAGACATAACCGCGCTCACAATGTAGAGATTGGGGAAATTCGCCTTAGGAAAAACCCTTATATATCCACTGCGGCCGTACATCGCCGTATTCTGGAAGTCGTCGTAACGAGTAGACAGAACGGCGGAAGGAGGCTCATTGAAGCCCTTTGGATAAGCACAACTCGGAATCGTCGGCCGCTCCAGGTGATCATCAAGAATCAACACCAGCCGCTGACAAGGCGACCGGGACGAGCATCGGAACTCACCCATCAGCTAGACCTGTACGCGATGCACCCGTGTCACAGCAACTTCAAATGTTCGTGCGAACGGTCGAACCAGATACGCTGCTGCGGC
>JAFKFP010000069.1:0-735 GCA_017308185.1 bacterium
GCCTGCTCGATCTGCCCCTCACCATGGCGAGTACCGCCGGGTTGCCTATCCCCATCGGCCTGAGCGTCGATTTCGGGACCCAGTTCCACAACCGCCACGAGGCAGAGTTCGACAACATCGGCGACGCCCGCCAGGCGATGCGCCGCTCCCTGGCCGCGATTACGCCCGCACTGCTTACCGCCTTCGTCGCAGCCTCGATTGGGTTCCTCGCTCTGCGTTACTCACTCGTGCCCATGATCCGCGACTTCAGCCTCATCCTCATCATCGGCATCGCCGCCGTGTTCCTGGCCTGCCTTTTTGTGCTCAACGGTGTGCTCTTCCAGCGCGATCGCCACAAGACCCGTGCCGATGTGCCCCGCCATGACAGGCTCTCGTGGACCGAACGCGGGCTTCGCGCCATCAACCGTGCCACCATCAAGCGGCCCATCCCTATCCTTGTCCTCGCCGTTGTCGTGGCGGCTGGCGGATTCGTGCTCGATCACCGCATCCCGACAGAGACCGAGCCGCAAAAGTTCATCCCGCAGGACAGCCAGATCCTCAAGGACCTGAACGAACTCTCGGCCCTCACATCCACATCGAACAGCATTTCGTTCCTTGTGCATGCGAAGGACGTGACCGACCCTGCGGTGCTCGACTGCCTGCTCGACCGGGGCGTCACCCGCCTCGAGCTGGCCGGCCCGGTGGGCCGCTCGGTCAGCAACATCATCGCCGGCACCTGTTCGGTCGAATGGGAAC
>JAFKFP010000069.1:748-14169 GCA_017308185.1 bacterium
TCACCGGTGCAAACTCGCTCGTTGCGTTGCTTCCAACAACCTCGTCCGGCACACCCGATACGTCGAAGGCTGCTGTCGCCTCCGCCCTCGAGTCCACCCCGCCCGCAATTCGCAACAGCCTTGTGACACCGGATCACCAGTACGCAAGCGTCCAATTCAGCATCAACCAGAACGTCCAGCTTATCGACCAGAAGCCCATCATCGACGAGATCCCCGGCCTTGTATCACCGCCGCCTGGCGTGACCATCACACCCGCCGGCCTCGGTGTCATCGGCGTCGAGGCAGTGGCGCGCCTCACCCAGCACCGCATCTCGATGATGCTGCTCGCCCTCGCTGGCGTGTTTGTGCTGGTGCTCGTCGTCACGCGAAACCTCGCCTATGCGATCCTCACCGTGTTCCCGGTCGGCATGGTCATCGGCTGGACGTCGGCGGCGATGTACCTCTTCGGTGTCCCACTAAACCCGATGACTTCGATCGCTGGCCCGCTCGTGGTGGCGCTCGGCTGCGAGTTCAGCATCCTCTTGATGCTGCGTTACCGCGAGGAGCGGCAGCGTGGCCGCGCCGCTGAGGAGGCGATGAACACAGCGTTCATCCGCAGCGGCCGCGCGATAACGGCGAGTGCGCTCACAGTCATTGGCGCGTTCCTCGCCCTCGCGTTCAACGGCTTTCCGCTGCTCAGCCAGTTCGGCGATGTTGCAGTCATCGGTGTAGCGCTCTCGCTCGCGGGTGCACTGTTCCTGATGCCGCCGCTGCTGGTTTGGGCCGATGAAACCTTCGCCGGCGCCGTCCACGAGGCAACAGAAGCGTCGCACTAGCCCCGGTCGTTGCTCATAGCGTGCCCTGGCAGCGATGCATCCGCGTCCGCAATCGGCCTCTTGATGCCGCTGGCAGCTCTCGGCGCCGTTTCGATCGCCCCCCACCTGATGCCGCCGTCGCGCCGCCCTTTCATCCACCGCCTCGCCATGCTCTCCGCGATCCCTGGAAACACCAGCCCCAATCGCGCACCCGCGCCCAGCCCGGCCGGGACTGCATACACTTCAGCGGCGCCGCGCTCGATCCCTCGGACGATGCTGCGCGCAACCTGGGCTGCGCTGGTGCTCGGGCCTATCGGCGCCGCATTGTAGCCATCGGTTTGGGCAGCGGCATAGAAACCAGTGCGTACGTTCGCTGGTAGCACGAGTGTGCAGGACACCCCCGATCCGCCGAGTTCCATCCGGAGACCCTGGGCGAGACCCGCAAGTGCGAACTTCGTCGCCGAGTACGCACCGTGGTAGGGCCATGCCACCTTGCCGTTCACCGAACCGGTGATCGCGAGAGCGCCGCGCCCCTGCGCCCGCACCAGCGGGGTCGCCGCCACGACGCAGCGCTGTACCCCCAGCACGTTGACCTCGAAGAGCCGGGCAAGGTCATCGGCGGGCGTTTCTTCGACCCGTGCGTAATAGCCGATGCCCGCGTTCAACACCGCCACATCCACGCCTCCGAAGTCACGGACCACAGTCCCGAAGAGGCGGCCAACGTCCGCGTCGCTGCGCACGTCGCAGCCGATGCTGGCGGCGCGTACGCCATAGCGGCCGGCGGCGAGTTCCGCCACCCGGGCCGCCGCTTGGTCATCGAGATCCGCGAGCACCACATCGCAGCCCTTCTTCGCGAGTGCAAGCGCCGCCGCTCGGCCTATACCGCTGCCGGCGCCCGTGATCACGGCCACATCGCCAGCACGAAGGCGCATTGATGGCTACCAGCTCATCCGGTTCTTCAACAGCGTTGTCCCGAGGTCCCACAGTGGTCCCGGGAACTTGTGCAGGTCCACCAGCGTCTGCTCGTACGCGTTCACGAAGTAGTCGATCTCCTCCGGCCCGATAACCAGCGGGGGCGCGAGCTTATGCACATCCATGTTGTGCCCGGCCACCTGCGTGAGAATGCCGTGGTCCCGCATCAGCGGGATCGCCAGCATCTGCCCGAATAGCCCCGCATTCGCGCGGTGCAGAAGCTTCCAGCCAGCCTTCAGCGTGAGTGATTTCGGCTCCCCGAACTCGATGCCAATCATCAAGCCCTTGCCGCGCACTTCCTTCACCATTTCGAAGCGGCTCGCCAGCGCCTGCAGCCGCGACGTCAGCTCGGCGCCCACGCTCGCGCAATGCTCGACCACACCCCCGCCCTCCATCACCTCGATCGTCGCGAGGCCAGCCGTCATGGCCATGGCGTTCATCCCGAACGTGGTTGTGTGCACGACCGCGTGCGCCAGGTCTTCAAACACTTTGTCGAAGATGCGGCGGTGCGTCACCACTGCGCCGACCGGCACGTAGCCCCCCGAGAGTCCCTTTGAAAGCAGCATGATGTCCGGTTCGAGGTCCCAGTGGTTGCTCGCCCACCATCGCCCCGTGCGTCCGAAACCAGTCTGGATTTCGTCCACGATCAACAGCGCACCCGCCCTGTGCAGCATCCGCAGCGCCTCCGGCAGGTAGTCGTCCGAGGGGATGCGCACGCCCCCCTCCCCTTGAATGGGCTCCGTGATAAGCGCCGCGACATCCCCCTTCGCCAGCTCCCGCTCCAGCGCTCCGAGGTCATCCCACGGGATCTTCGTGGCTCCCGGTACGAACGGCTCGAAGCCCTTCCGCCACATCTCGTCGTCCGAAACGGAGATCGCCCCGTAGGTCAGCCCGTGGAACCCCAGGTCCGTGTACAGGATGCGCGGCTTACCCGTCGCCTTCCGGGCCATCTTCAAACCCACCTCGGCCGTCTCGCTGCCGCTATTCGTGAAGAACGTCGTGTTGAGCTCCCCCGGCGTCAGCTGCGCTAGCTTCTCGCCGAGCATCCCCGCGAGCGGGCTGCACTCCATCTGCACCATGCTCGCACCATCACGCTGCAGCCAGTCGATCAGTGCCTGTTTCACACGCGGGTGATTTCGCCCCACGTTGAACACGCTGTACCCGCCGAGGAAGTCCAGGTACTTGTTCCCGTCCTGGTCCCAGATCCACGCGCCTTCCGCCCGCGTGAAGACCTTGTCGAACCCGATAAGCTCGATCACACGTTCGAACCGGTGGTTCACATAATCGCCGTACCGGCCGTACACCTGCGATGGCCGCTCCTCAAAGACATCGAACAGCCCACCCGTCGTTGAAGCAGTCACGCGAAACCTCCCGCCGCAACCGGCGCCGCCACCATTCTGCGCCATTGTGTTCTCACGATCGCGCGTCTCATTCCTCATCCCTCATACCCCGCCCCTCTGCCATACTTTCCGCATGACCGCCCCCGGCGCTCTCCCACGACAGCCCAGCTTCCTCCTCCTTGTCGCCTCCATCTTCACTGGCTGCCTCATCGTCTCCAACATCGTCGCGGTCAAGATCGCCGATTTCTCCGGCGTCTCCGGACCCATCCCCGATTATTTCTTGCCCGCCGCCGTCGTGGTCTTCCCCGTTTCGTACATCATTGGCGACATCCTCACGGAGGTGTACGGCTACCGCGCGGCGCGCCGCGTCATCTGGTCCGCGTTCATCGCAAACGCCATCGCCGTCGTTGCAATCGTCGCGGCCCAACATGTCCCGGCCGCACCGTTCTGGAAGGATCAGTCCGCATACGACGCGATCCTCGGCCAGACATGGCGCATCGTGGCAGCGAGCTTCGCCGCCTTTCTCGTTGGCGAATTCGCGAATTCAGCCGTCCTCGCACGCATGAAGATCCTCACTGAGGGCCGGTTTCTCTGGACGCGGACCATCGGCTCCACTATCGTCGGCGAAGGTCTCGATTCCGCCATCTTCATCACCATCGCGTTTGCCGGCGTCACCGGCATCGAACTCTGGCCCCTCATCTGGAAGCAGTGGCTCTTCAAGTCGCTCTTCGAAGTCGTCGCCACGCCATTCACATATGCGGCCGTCATAGCCCTCAAGCGCCTCGAAGGCATCGATACCTACGACCGTGGCACCGACTTCAACCCCATCGCCGTCTGGCAAGACTAGCCACTTTGCACCTTGCGCGTTGCACCTTGCACACTTAGCCCATGTCAGCGAACGACTACCGCACCGATGGCTCGATTGATAGCTTCGAGAACCGCTTCCCCGGCCGCGACTACGAAATCGAGTTCACCGCCCCCGAGTTCACATCCGTCTGCCCCATGACCGGCCTCCCTGATTTCGGTGCCATCATCATCACGTACACCCCTGCTGCGCGATGTATCGAGCTGCGAAGCTTCAAGTACTATCTCCAGACCTTCCGCAATCGGGGCATCTTCTACGAAGACGTCGTTAACACCATCCTCGATGACATCGTCGCGGCCATCGCCCCGCTCGCGCTCACGGTCACCGGCGAGTTCAACACCCGCGGCGGTATCTCCGCTCGCGTCACAGCCACACATGCCGCCTCGTGATCTTTGCTCGCTCCCCGGCGTAGACTTACGCGTGATACTCCCGGTGACGAGACCACTATGGCTGCCTTCCAAGTTCCCCGTGCGTGGGTCGGGGCATCAGCTGTGAAAGCAGATCCCGGCGGATTCCCCCAGCGACGCGCCAGCGAAATACCCGCCGTGACCGGGCACCAGATGCGCGAGATCCAGCGCGTCGCCCAGGAAGACTACGGCTATGACATCCTCCAGATCACCGAAAATGCCGGCCGCTCCGTCGCCGTGCTGGCCCTCGCGATGCTCGGTGGAAAGGGCAAGCGCCAGGGGGTCGTCGTGCTTTTTGGTGGAGGCAACAAGGGCGCCGTCGGCCTCTGCGCCGCGCGCAACCTCGCCAACTGGGGCTTCAACGTCCGCCCTGTCCTCGCCGATGTTGAGAGCGAAGCGTCGTTCGCCGTGAAGCGCCAGGTGGAACTGCTTCGCCTCGCCGGGATCGCCGAACCAGGCGGCGCCGATACGAGCGAGATCATTCTCGAAGACTACCTGGGTCGGGCCGAACTCGTGATCGACGCACTCATTGGCTACGGCCTCGAAGGGCCACCGCCCGGTGTCGCTGCCGCCGCAGCCGATATCGCGGTGGCATCTGGCAAGCCGATCCTTGCGATCGACGTCCCGACGGGTGTGAACGCCACCACGGGCCAGGTTAGTAGTCCCGCCATCAAAGCTACGACGACCCTCATGCTCGACCTGCCCAAAAAAGGCGTACTCGAACCTGGCGCAGCCACCGCCGTGGGCCACCTATACCTCGGCGACCTGGGTATCCCACTGCGCGTCCACGAAAGCCTCGGCATCCATGCCGAAAATGTCTTCTCCGAAGGCCCCATCGTCCGCATTCGCCGCTGATCCCTCGAATAGAGCACACAGGTCACGGCGAGGTAACGGCCAATCGCTCGTATACGTGCTGCACTTGCTCGTGTTACACGACTGCAACATTCCGGCATTTACCAGTGGCGCGCCCGTCATCCTCGCCGCCGTATCTTTCAGTCACTCCACAGCGAGGTACGACACATGGACACTCTGACCAAGCCCCACGCCCACCACTGGGTCATCGCAGAGCCCGAAGGCGCACTGAGCGAAGGCGTGTGCGTCCGCTGCCAGGCCCGCCGCCTCTTCCGTAACGCTCCCACCGAGGTCACCGTCACAACCCGCTCCGAGCGCGAATTCGCCGCCTGAGAATCGCTCACCCACAGCGAAGGCCGCCGCACCGGGTTCCCGGGCGGCGGCCTTCGCTGCATCAACCGTTGTCTTGCTCGCGTCTGTTCATTGGCTGCTCGCGAGCGGCTCATCCCTCCGGCGCAGTTCCTTTGCGATGGAGAGCAACTCCAGCAGGATGATCGCCCCGCCTGGTATCAGCACCGCCGTCAACAGGCCGTTGCGGGTGTGCAGCCACCGGATCGCGATGCCCACCTCCGGGATCGAGAACAGGAACTGTCCCCGGATATCGGAGGCTGGCAGCGGCGCCAGGTCAGCCGAGTTGTTGGCGTCGCCGCGCGTGGTAAATGACTTGTGGTCCGCTGCGATGGCCACCACGCGGTGCGTCGTCACCCAGTGCGTCTCCGGCGCGTTGAACTCCACCACGTCCCCCACCTTCACCTTCGCCGGGTTCACGTCCTTCACGATGGCAAGCGCCCCATAGTGGATCGTAGGCTCCATGCTCTTGCCTTCGACGATGACCATGTGCAGCCCGAACACCCGCGGCGCGATGGCCACGAAGATGAGCCCCGCCACGCACACCGCGAGCAAACCCATGCCGAGCCACGTCAGTGCCGCCGCCAAGTACCCCCGAGGGCGCAGATTCTTCAGCACCGACAGACGCCGGCCACCATTCACGAGATTCGCAGTGATCATCGGTCCTCCTCCTGGCGCCTCTTGCGCACGAGCAACAGCGCCATCATCAGCTAGGTTGCGAGCATGAGCCCTCCGGCCATCAAACTGCCGGCGCCCAGGCGCCACGACGATGAACCCCGCTACGCACACCGCCAGCAAAGCCATGCCGGGCCACGTCCGCGCTGTCGCCACGCGTCTTCGATGGCGCAGATTCTTCAGCACCCACAGCCGCCTGCCGCTATTCACCAGATTCGCACCGATCATCGGTCCTCCTCCTGGCGCTTCTTACGCGCGAGCAACAGCACCATCAGCAGCCATGCCGCGAGCATGACTGTCCCGGCCGTCAACAGGCCGGCGCCCAGGCCCCCGCTTCCGCTCGAACCACTGCCCGTGTACGGCGCGACCGGGGTTGCACTTGCGCTCGGCTTGCCCTGTGGCTCGCCGTTGGTCTCACCGCCGCCCGTCTCTGGCGCTGTGGTCACGTCGGGGCTGGGTGTTGCCGTCGCCGATGGCGGCGTCGCAGTAGGCGATGCCGTCACGCTCGGCGTAGGGGTGCCGCTCGGCGTGCCTGTCGGGGTTGGCGTTTCCGTCCCCGCCGAGGTAGGCGACGTTGGGATGATAATGTCAGGTGGCGTCGTGTCGTTGAGCGTGAATACGAAACGCGCGCCGACCGAGGCGCCCTGGAACGGGTTCCCCGTGGCCGGATTGAGTTCGAACACCATCGCAAACGTCGCCCCATTACCGGACGGCGGAGTCGGCAGCTTCGGCCGAGCACTGCACGACGCGAGGTCGGCCAGTGTCAGTCCTCCGCTCGAAGCACAGCTGCCCCAGAGCGGCAACAGGTCTGTCGTCCCCAGCTGCATGCGCGTCACGAGGATCTGCGCGGCGAACCCGGGCGTAGCGTTCGCATCCACGAATCCCTGGAGCGTCATCGACGTTGCGTTCGGGTGCTGAATGTCTACTGAGCGCAGCCATACATAGCCCGATGTCTGCATGCCCGGCGCACCGGGCGCGAAGCCCCAGGCCGGCCCGGTGCTATCCGACCAGCTCGAAGGCGAGCTGGCCGGTGCGATCTGCAGATGGCTCCCCACCTGCGCCGAGGCCGTGTTCGCGAACCCGTGCTCGCCACGCGAGACCAGCACCAGCCCCGCCAGCATCAGCACGAATGTCGTGACCACCAGAGCCGAATGCCCAAACAGAGAGCGTCGTCGTGCAGTCATCATGAGAACACCCCGGCGAGGTACGAGTTGAGATTCGCCGTGAGCCAGAAGTGGTGCGAAGTCCCGTTGTCCTGCGCGTTGTTGACCAGTTGGAGGCAGATGTAGCCGGTGCCTGCGGTAAATCCGGGGGCCGGGGTCAACGCGAGCGCGGGCGCCGTATATGGCTGCGCGGTTGGGAACACGCTGTCTGTTCCCGTAGCTATGGTCGTAGTTACCGTTGAACAACTCGCGCTCGAACTGAGATAGACCGTGACCAGGATGGGCACACTCGTGGACGTGAACTGGCTGGGCCCGGTCACGTACAGCCCGATGCTCCAGTTAGCGTTGCTGTTGACCGTGTGCTGCATGCTGGATGGCCAAACGAACGGAGAACCTGGCTGGTTGGCGGTCGGGGCGACGTCGGTGTAGTTGGCCGCGCCGAGCGTGCTATCAAGATTCTGAGGTGCATGGCCGCTTGTGTTGTTGATATACAGCTTCTGCGTCGGCACCGAAGTCGTCGCCGTCGCACAGTTGCTCACGGCCACCCAGTTCGTCGCGAAGTGTGCCGTAACGATATACGAGTACTGCCCGGCAGAAGCCGGGGCGTCGACATAGCCGCTGGAAATGGCATTGCCGCTGTTGAGCGCCGTCGCGCCGCCGCTGCACGTCCCGCCGGAATACCGCGCGCCCGTGAAGGTCGTGCCCGGGAAGCTACCATACGAGCCCGTCCAGGTCAGGTCGACCTTGGTGGTATCGGTGTCGAGTGTCGCGCCCAGCACGGGCGCCGGCAGCGTCGTCATCGTGAACACATTGCCGCCGCTCGTCAGCCTATCGCTGAACCCCGTCGTGCTCGCGCCGTTCATCTGGAATGGCACGCTCGCTGTGATGGTCGCCCCCTGGCAGCCATCCGCGGAGCTCGTAGGCACGACCCCCGTTACAGGGACGCTGGCTGTATTGCCCGCGCCGACGCTCGTGGCGCTGTAACTGCTCGAAATGGTGAAGTTCGAAGCCGAAACGGTGCAGGCCCCCTTGCCGGCCGTCGTCACGGACCACGATGTCGCTCCGACGGAGAGCGTCCCGCTCAATGTCCCGATGTTTGTCACGCCATAGGTCGCTGTTGAGGAGTCGCCCGGCTTCATTGCCGTTGTAGCTGGCGAATACGTCGCGCCGTTCGTGACGCTGCATCCCGTGTTGCCGTCGACGCCAGCGTTGCCGGTCACGCCCCCGTACGTGCGGGCGGGCGGTGCACAACTTGCCACTGCAGGGTTGAGATTCAGCTGCAGTGTGCCTGCCTTGAACGTGTTCCCGCCGCTTGTGACCTGGTCGCTGAAGCTTGCAGTCGTCGCGCCGGCGCCAGCCGCTACCGCGACAGCGATCGCGATGATGGCAAACAGTCCGGTGGCGAGCGTTTTGAGCTTCATCATGTCCCTCGCGTCGCAGTTGCGAGTTAGGTGTTCGTTGTCTGTTGTGGGAGTGCCGGGCCGCGCCCAGCCCTCACTGGTCTTCCCGGAGTTCGCGGGCGAACGCCAGGTGTGCCTGTGCAATCGCTGCCCATGCGCTGGCTGCCGCCGTGCGGTTGTAGCGCATGTCCGTTTGTGCCTCATCAAGCGCCTTGGCGGCCAGTGCGCGGTGTTCCGCGATAGCTGTCTCTGGTGCTGGCGCCGGCGCAGGCCGCCGGATGCTGATGGGCGTTGGTTCTGCCGCTGCCAGGTTGTTCGGCACGTCGTTGTCTCCTTGGTGTTCGCAGGCGTGGGCCGCGAGAGTGCAGCGCCTCGATAACCACTCTTCGCCGGGTGGGCTGCCGCCGGCGCATGGCCGTGCGGCAGCCCGAGCGGGCCAGGAGAGGCGGTTGAAATTAGTTGATCGTCACCGTCGGAGCAGGCTGCGTCGCAGACTGAACGAGGTGGAAGTTGAGGTTCACCGTGGCCGTGACGCCCTGGCATGGGTTGCCCGCGCTCTGGTTCATCGTGACCTGCACGTTCGGCACGGGGCTCGCCGTCTGGCCAGCGTTGATCGTCTGAGTGGCGCCGGTGAGCGCGACGGTGAAGTTCGTTGCGCCGGGGCACGCGGTCTCGTTGTCGGTGGTCACTGTGGCGTTGGTCACCGTCAGGTCACCGTTGAGCGAGCCCTTGTTCACCACCGGGTAATTGTGGTTCACACTCGCACCGGGGTACATACCCGTCGCGGTAAAGTGGGCTGTCGTGAGACTGCATGGGTTGTTCGGGCCTGCATCGAGGCCGCCAGAGGTGGCGCCAACCGGCGTGGTGCCGTCAGTGCCGTACTGGCCCGCGGTAGCGGTGCGCGTACCGCAGGCGCCGTCGACGCTCATGTACAGCGTGCCCGCTTTGAACGTGTTGCTACTGCTTGTGACCTGGTCGCTGAACGTCGCCGTGGTCGCCGCTGCAATGAGCGCTGCCACCACGCCGATAACCAGCATGCTGATGAGGATGCTTCGCTTTTTCATGGGTTTCTCTCTTGCCTCTCCTGGAAGAAGACATGGAGCGCCCAAACCTACCGGTAAGTAAGGTTGCGCGCAGGGATTTGGCACAGGTCGCGTAGACTGCTGTAGCCCCGTCTACCAGGTTGGTTGGACGCCCTCGCTCGGACCCTTCCCAACTGGCTGACGAAACCATATCAGCCGCGTATAACTAAGGGAATACCCTTACAGGTTTCTTTTTAGGGACCCCTATAGACGTGATAAGAAATGGGAGGTTCTGCTCGCCGGCCTGAATCTGGATAGGGATGCATTTTGCCCGTGTTCCGTTCTTTACCGAACGAATCTTTACCATGCGCTGTGGCCCGGCTGAACACATGAATGGTGAGTCGCACCACGGCCATACCCGGCCCCACGAACTGCTACCATGCAGGGATGTGCCGCTCGATCAAGACACTCCGAGGCCAGCAACCTCCGCCCACCAGCGACGAAGTCGCCGCCGCTGCTCTTCAATACGTCCGCAAAATCAGTGGCTACCGAAGCCCATCGAAGAAGAACGCCGAGGCCTTCGATTCCGCCGTCGCTGATATCGCCGCCGTCACACACCGCCTCCTCCAGGCCGTCGACGTAAGGGAATAACGAGCGAGGACGGGGCACTGGCGACTCAGCGGTTCACGCGCGGCCGGGCGCTCACACTCCGGCTCAACGCTGTCTCGACCCTGGTTTCGCGGGCGCCTCTCCCTCTCCCGCCCGGCGCGAAAGGGCCGGCGTGAGGGCACGCCATCGTGCGTCCTACGCCGGCGCCGCGGCGGCCACAGGCTTCGGCTGCAGCACTTTCGCGAACAGGATTCCCACGAAGTACAGGAAGAACAGCGGCGCTGCGACCAGTGTCTGGTTAAACGGGTCCGGCGTGGGCGTGATGATGGCCGACATAATGAAGATGATCAGGATCGCGTAGCGCCAGAACGCGAGCAGCTGTTTCGCCCGAACAAGCCGAAACTTCGCTGCCAACGCCAGCACCATCGGCATCTCGAACGCCACCCCCACCCAGAACACGATCCGCGTCACGAAGCTCACGTATTGCTGGATCCCCTGGCTGTTGACGATCTGATCGTTGCCAAAGTCGAGCAGGAACCCCAACGACTGCGGCAGTATGACCCAGTAGGCGAACGCCATCCCCGCGAGAAGGAACGCAACGACCCCGAGGATCCCGGGGAGGATGAGCTTCTTTTCGCGCGGCGTGAGCCCCGGGACGATGAATGCCAACAGCTCGTAGATGATCACCGGTGAGGCGATTGCCACGCCACCGTACAACCCGATCTTGAAAATCGCCGTAATCCGGTCTGTCGGTGAAAAGCTTGTCAGCTTGAGGCCAGGCATCTGGGTCCTGCCCGGCGCCAACATCCACCCGAGGATCGTCTCCCAGAAGTAGAACGTGACCAGGCACCCGATGACCAGCGCGATGGCACAGATGATGACCCTGTTCCGGAGCTCCTTCAGGTGCTCCATCAGGGTCATCTCGGGGCCGCCCTGGTACCCCTTCGGCGCGCCCTCGTACTCGGGTTGGATCTGCTCTGCTGCCATCGAACGCTCAGAACACCAGCGGCGGCGCTGGCTTCTCCTCCGCCTTCATAGGTTCGAGTTCGCCTCCGCCCGCAGCCTCCGGCTCCGCGACCGCCGTCGCCGCCGCCACGCCATGTGCTGCCGCCGAAGGCGCGGTGCTGATATCTACCACGTTATCCGTGCTCGATTCGTTCGCCGCAGGCAGCCGCAACGGCTCCGTCACATCTTTCAGTTCTGTGTTCAGCTGCCGAAGCTCCGTGTTGAAGCGCGATTGCTCGGCGCGGAATTCGTTGCTCGCGGTCTCAACCTCGCCCTTCACAGTGCGGTACTGCTCTTCGATGTAGTCGAACTCATCATGGAACTCATCGCGTACGGCGCGCGCGTACTCCTGAAGTGTCCGCACCCACTTACCCATCTGGTACGCCATGCGGGGCATCCGCTCGGGACCCACCACCACAAGCAACACCACAAGGATAACCAGGACTTCCTGGTAACCTATCCCCAGGAATTCCATGGCGGCCTCCCCCGGATCGGCATCGGCGGCTGACCGCCGGGCGGACTACTTGTCCTCGATGCCGTGATCCTTCAGATAGTCTACCGCGTCCTGCACGGTAACGATCTTTTCCGCATCTTCATCACTGATTTCGAGGCTTGTCCCGTCGTTCGAGAACTCCTCTTCCAGCGACATGATCAGCTCGACCAGGTCCAGCGAGTCCGCATTCAGGTCATCCACGAATGAAGCGTTCGGGACGACTTCGTCTTCCTCTACGCCCAGCTGCTCTACAACGATGGCCCGCACGCGTTCGAATACAGTCGACGCCAATGGCTTACTCCTCATGGCTTGGTGGGTGGGTTTGGGGCTCCGCCTCCCCCGGCGTTGCTCGTTCTCTCTCAATTCTCTGGCTTATCGTCCGCAAGACGCCGTTTACGAAACGCGGAGAGCTTTCGCCGCCGTAACGCCGCGCCATCTCCACAGCCTCGTTCACGACAGCCGCAGCCGCCGATTCCTCGGTAAGCAGTTCCCATATTGCAAGCCGGAGAATGTTTCGGTCAACGACCGCGAGCGTTGCAATTGGATATCTGGGAGCCGCATCGGCGATATACGCATCGATGGCACTATGGCAATCCTCTATGCCCCGGATTGCCGCCCTGCCGAACTCTACCGGGCCCTCCCGGCCCGTCATCCGAGGGTCACTCTCAATCGCCGCCGATAGCCGCCGCTCGAACGCCTCCGGCGCCGAATGGCCGGATGTCTCTGATTCGTACAAAGCTTCGATGACGATGATGCGGGCGACACGCATGACACTGTCGGTCATGCCATCACCATACCCCCATCAACGTGAATGCACTGGCCGGTGATGTAGCTGGCTGCGCTGCTCGCGAGAAACGCCACCAGCGGCGCCACCTCTTCCGGCTTCGCCGTCCGCCCCAGGGGTATCTGTCCTGCCACCGCCGCTATCTGCGCTTCGTTCATGGCCGCCGTGATGTCCGTATCGATGAACCCCGGCGCCACCGCATTCACCGTTATCCCACGAGACGCCACCTCCCGCGCGACAGCCTTCGTGAACCCGATGATGCCCGCCTTCGCAGCCGCGTAGTTCGCCTGACCAGGGTTCCCCATCACTCCAACCACACTCGTGATGTTGATGATCCGCCCATCCCGCGCACGAAGCAGAGGCCGCATGGCCGCCTTCGTCACGAGAAATGTGCCCCGCAGATTGGTCTGGTGCACCGCATCCCAGTCGGCCTCACTCATCCGCATCAAAAGCCCGTCCCGCGTGATCCCCGCGTTGTTCACTAGAATGTCGAGGCCGCCAAAGTGGTCGGCTGCCGCCTTCACCATCGCAGTGGCCTGTGTCCCGTCCGAGACGTCGCCCTGCACCACCCACGCGTCGCTACCCGCCGCCAGGATCTCATTGACGACGCCCTGTGCGAGGTCTGCGTTCGACTGGTAGTTCACCGCCACGCGCGCGCCCTGCCGGGCCAGTTCAATCGCAATCGCCCGCCC
>JAFKFP010000070.1 GCA_017308185.1 bacterium
GCCCTCGCGCGCGAAGGCCGCTCGCTCGCCGAGGGTGTCCGTGCCATCCGCCAACGCTCTCCCGGCGTGCCGATCGAAGTCGAGATCGATTCGCTCGATGAACTCGATGCCGCACTCGAAGCGTCGCCGGAATGGATCCTGCTCGATAACATGCCCCCGGCCCAGATGCGGGAAGCCGTGAACCGCACCGCCGGCCGCGCAAAGCTCGAAGCCAGCGGCGGCATCACCCTCGTGACCGTCCGCGCCACTGCCGAGTCGGGCGTCGACGCGATCTCCGTAGGCGCCCTCACCCACAGCGCGCCCGCCCTCGACATCGGCCTCGATTTAGCGTTCTAAACCTCGGCCTCGCGCCACTCGCTCTTGTGGATGCAGCCTTTAGTTCGTCTGCACCGTGTGCCGGCTCCAGAGCCGCAGCGCCTCGCGCAACTTCGTCATCATCTCCGGGGTCGCCGATTCGCTATCGAGCACGCAGTCCTCGATGTGGCGGTCCAGGATCAGGATGCTCGCCTGTTCCAGCCCCGACCGGGCAGCAAGCAATTGCGTCAGCACGTCTTCGCAGCAGCGGCCGTCTTCCAGCATTCCCCGCAGCCCGCGCACCTGGCCTTCCACGCGCGAAAGGCGGTCCAGCAGCCGCTTCGTTTCGTCAGCTTCCATAGTGCAGCACCTTCTTGACAAGCATACCCCACGGGGGTATATTCTGTCCATACGCAACAGCCGCGAACCGCGGCGGGAAGGATTCAACGATGGCTGACGTACCGGAAGTCACCGATGCGACGTTCGAAGGGGACGTCATCAAGAACGAACTGCCCACACTCGTGGATTTTTGGGCTCCATGGTGCGGTCCCTGCCGCATGGTCGCCCCGATCGTCGGCGAACTGAGTGAAGAGTTCGCGGGCAAGGTCAACTTCGTGAAGATGAACACCGACGAGAACCCGCAGGTGCCCACCAAGTTCGGCATCCGCAGCATCCCGTCCCTCCTCATCTTCAAGAACGGCGAGTTGAAGGATACGGTTGTGGGGTACCGTCCTAAGAACGACATCAAGAAGCGCATCGAAGAGGCACTCGCCTAACCAGGCGCTGCTACAAGGTTTCGGAGCGGGACAACAGCACCCATGCGGCGACGCACGTTCGCTGCTGGGTGTTGTGTCGTGTTGTCACTGAGCGTGGAGGGTATGTGATGGAGCGATTTGATATCGCCATCATTGGCGGCGGTGGCGCCGGCATGACGGCCGCCATCTACGCCGCGCGAGGGCGCCGCAGCACGGTCGTCTTCGAACGCATGGTCACCGGTGGCCAGATCGCCACCACTGATATGGTTGAGAACTTCCCCGGCTTCCCCGCTGGCATCAACGGTTTCGACCTTGCCCAGCTGTTCGAACAGCAGGCGCGCAAGTTCGGCGCCGAAGTCCGCGCCGAACAGGTCGAATCGATCGAGCGCCGCGGCGGCAGCTTCGCGCTCACCACCGAGGAGGGACAGTATCTTGCCGGTGCGGTGATCATGGCCGCCGGCGCAGACTACAACCACCTCGGCGTGCCGGGAGAAGAAGCCTATGTGGGCCGCGGTGTCAGCTACTGCGCCACCTGTGACGGCGCGTTCTTCCGCGACCAGGATGTGGTCGTCGTTGGAGGCGGCGATGCCGCGGTCGAAGAGGCCCTCTTCCTCGCCCGCATCGTGCGGTCGGTCACGATCGTGCACCGCCGCGACACACTTCGGGCGAGTGCCATTGTGCAGGAGCGCGCCTTTGCCGAGCCGAAGATCTCCTTCGCATGGAACACGGTTGTCGAGGCCATTGAAGGCGGCGATAGCGTGCAGAGAGCCGTGCTTCGGGACGTGCAGTCAGGCGAGAAGCGGACGATGGATACGGCGGCGGTCTTCATCTTCATCGGCCAGACCCCGAACAGCAGCTTGCTGGAGGGTCTCGTCGAGTTTGATGGCGGCGGGCACGCAATCGTGGACCTCGAAATGCGCACCGCGACGCCTGGGCTGTTTGTTGTCGGTGACTTGCGTTCGCAATCGGCGAGGCAGCTCATCAGCGCCGCGGGCGATGGCGCGACTGCTGCCATTGCAGCGGAGCGTTACCTCGGCGAACTCCCACGCGGGCGGCTTCAATCCGAAGCCGCCCGTATGGCTGGTTAGTCGTCATCATGTTCGTGACCGTCGTCACTGTGTGAGTCATGAGAGCGGTCATGGTGGTTGCTGCCGCCATCGGCAGAGACCGATGACGGGTCGCTGGACGCGTGATCGTCGTCCGACTCGCTGCCCTCGTGCTCGCTTTCACTTTCGGCCTGCCCGGCCGGTGCTATGAGGCCACTTGATGCCGAATTGGCCTGGACGTTGAGCGGGGCGGTGGCCGTTGTGGAGCCACTGCCCTCAAACCAGTGGAACGGGCCCAGCCCGCTTGCGAGCGCGACGACCGCCGTGATTCCGAGAGCGGCCGCGCCCCAACTCAATGCTCGTATCGGCACATGCACCGGTTCATGGGCCGCGCCGCGCTTTCGCCTGGTCGAAACCACTGCGCGGCACAGGATGAGCGCAACGACGATTCCGCCCGTGGAGATATACAGCATCTGCGCCCACGCCGTGACGCTGTCGGTGCCCGCGAACACCCCGTGGAGCGTCGCCATCACGTACAGCCCGAACGTCGAGTAATGGAGCAGACGCCACGCTCGATAGCCAATCCAGCGGCGCACGTAGAAGCTGGCCACCACGAGCACCAGCAGGTACCCGGTGATGACCCCCACGCCAGTCCACGCGGCGCGCGTTGGCGCGGCGGATGGGACCAGTATCTGCCAGATGGAATAGCCCACGTATGTATCGGCTAGCAGAACGCCCGCATGCAGTCCCAGGAACGCCAGCGCAAGGAGCGACCCAAACTCGTGGATGTCGTTCACGCGCCAGCGGGCGAAAAGACGGTCAGAAGCCCGGGTGTGGATAGCCAGGCCGAGCGCGACCACTCCGAACAACAGGATGTAAGCAGCGAAGCCCGCTGCCCTCGAGATGTACCATGCATCGTTCATGAGTCACCAACTCCGCGGTCTACGAGCCCCGCGATGTGCGGGAGCGCTTGGTTGTGACGGTTGTGGGGGTCGGCTGAGGCGCCGAGGTTGCCTGTGCGACCGGCGCCCCGCTGCTTGCGCCCTGGGCCACGCTCATGGACGGGGTGCTGGCGCTTCCCTGCACAGTTGTTGCCGTCGCCGAAGACGTACTCGATGTGTCCTGCTGGCCTGGGAAGGGGTTGGCGCTTACGGCGCCGTAGATTGCGGCCACGCTCGCCAGCGCGCCAGCCAGCGTGATCCCTCTGAAGAGGCGGTTTCGTTTCCCGAGAAGTTGCATGCTCTCCACCTCACTGGATTCTTGACCCAGCGTCGCGCTGCCGCGTGAGAGGCACGTGAAACAATCATGTGAAAATACTCAGGAAGGCAATAGCACGATTTACTCGGCACTGCCCATGCTTCCGGGCCAGTAGGCAAATGGTGGTGGACACGGTAGGCTATGCCTGTGCCACTCTACGAATTCCAGTGCAAGCAATGCGGCGCAAAGGACGAAGTCTTCACGCGCACCGTGCAGAGCGACCCCAAGCCGCCTGCGTGCCCGAATCTGAAATCTGGCGGCGAACATCAAATGCGGCGCATCGTGAGCATGTTCGCCCGCCACCTCACCGTGGCCGACCAACTTGCCGAGGCCGAGGCCAAGTGGGGCAAGGAAGTGGATGCCGCGATGGGCCCCGAGCCCGATGTCGGCAAGTATGCCCGCCGCTACGGCGAACTCGCCAAGAACCTCCCCGGCCCTGACGACCTGTAGCGTCTCTGGACCCGCGTGTCACCACCCACGCCTGGCCGTTACGCGTCCACACCGTTCCGCGCGATCAGGTCGCTGAAGAAGGCGGCGCTCCGCTTCGGGATCCGTGCCTGCGTCGCGAAGTCCGTGTAGACCATCCCGAACCGCTTGCTATACCCGAATGCCCACTCGAAGTTGTCCATCAGCGACCACTGGTAGTAGGCCCGTACGTCCGCCCCGTCCTGCATCGCGCCGTGCAACCCGGCGAGGAACCCGCGCAGCAGCTCCACACGGACATGATCGTCGATCGTCCCGTCCGGGCCCGGCTCCGTGTTGTCGCACACGCCATTTTCTGTGATGTAGATCTTCGGCCGGTCGTATTCCTTCGACACCCACCGCACGAAGTCGCCGAGCGAATCCGGCGCCGCTTCATAGCCCATCGGCAGTAGCGGCAGCGTCGGCCGCGCGTTGCGATAGCCGACCCCACGCCCATCGTCTGGTTCGATTCGCGCCCGTGAGTACAGGTTGACCCCGAGGAAATCGGTCGGCTGCGCGATCAACTCCATATCGCCCGCCTGTATCGGGAACCCGGCCCCGCGCTCTGCGTAATACTTCAAAACGGAGGCCGGGTAGCCGCGCCCGTACACCGGCCCGTGGTAGACCCGCGTGCCGAAATCGCGAGCCAGCTCAGTCGCGGACAGCGCCTCGGGCGAGTCGTCGGCCGGCTCATAGCTCGTGTTCGCGTTCGTGATACCGATCTCGCCCTGGTAGCCACCCTGGCGGAACACCTGCACGGCCCGGCCATGCGCGAGCATCGCATGGTGGATAGCTTTCGCCGTCGCGTCATGACTCCGCAGCCCCGGCGGCATCCCGCCCGCGCGGTGCCCGAATTCAACGAACACGAGCGGCTCATTCAGCGTGATCCAGCGCGTCACGCGGTCGCCAAGCCGCTCATACATCAGCGCCGCGTATTCGGCGAAGCGCTCGGCGGTGTCTCGATTCATCCATCCCCCGAGGTCCTGCAGCGCCTGCGGCAGGTCCCAGTGGAACAACGTCACCGCAGGTTGGATGCCATGCTCCAGCAGCTCGTCCACCAGCCGGCTGTAGAACGCCACCCCCTTCTCGTTAACCGCCCCGCTGCCGAACGGCAGCACGCGCGCCCACGAGCTCGAAAAGCGGTATGTCTGCAGCCCCAGCGAGGCCATGAGCTCGACATCGTCCTTGTAGCGGTGGTAGTGGTCGCACGCCACATCGCCCGTCTCGCCGTTCTGCACCCGCCCCGGCTGGTGCGCGAACGTATCCCAGATGGAGAGCCCGCGGTCATCCTCATCGAACGCGCCTTCGATCTGATAGGAAGCAGTGGCGGCGCCCCACTGGAACCCCTCGGGGAATTGCAGAAATGTCATGCCGCGATTGTAGAAAGCCCGCGGCTTACGGGCTGGCGCACCGCTGCGGCAGCGAATCCTAATATCCTTCGACGGGCGCCTCGAACTTCACATCGCCGGCATGCTCGAACGTGAGCGTCACCTGCACCTTCGAACCTTTTTCAAGCGGGTTTGCTATCTCGTTGATCATCACGTGATAGCCCCCCGGCTGGACTTCGACCGTGCTGTTTCCGGGGATGGGCAGTGATTTGACAAGGGGCATGGTGCTCACCCCTCCGTTGGTTTGGGTGTTGAACAGCTCAGTCGTGGGGCTCGCATTGGTCGTCTCGTCAATCAGCGTGTCTGCCGGGCCATCATTCTTCACAGTGAAATAAAGCGACGCCACACTGTTCCCGGTGGTCTTCACGACCGCGTTGAGGATCGTGATATTGCCAGTCTTCACATTCAGGACCTGCGCCGGGGTGGGGCTCGCTGCAGCCGTGGCCTGTGCGCCGCCGCTGCCTTCGCTGCCCTGCCCCACGCGGCCGAACACCACCACTGCACCGGCGACCAGCGCAAGCGTGCCGACGCCACCCACCGCTGCTTGCGCCGCGCGCCGCCATGAGAGCGATCGCATACTGACCCGAAGGGACATGTACTTACCCTGATTGGACTGACTCCATGTTCGCCCATCCGGGCGAAAGGCACAGGAAGGAGGCGCCGCCTTCCTGTGTCAGCGAGCATGCATCGGCCTGGCTACGGGACCATCACCACTCGCCCGAACGAACCGCGCCCTTCGATGTATGCATGAGCCGCCGCTGCCTCGCTCAGTGGGAATGTCCGGTCGACCACCACCTTCAGCTGCCCCGCGGCGATGTCGCTCAGCAGCCGTTCAATCATCGTTCGGCAGCGGCCCGGGTTCACGGCTGTCTCGGCCCCGAGGTACACGCCGGTGATCGAAGCGTTCTTCTGCATAAGCGGCCAGATTGCGGGCTGGTGTTCCTCGCGGCCCGCGTTGCCGACCCAGCTGATGCGGCCCCGGTATGCCAGGGCCGCGATGCTCTGTTCGAGCGTGGTGCCGCCCACCGAATCCACCACGAGGTCCGCTCCATGCCCCTCTGTTAGCGCAAGTGTCCGTTCCGCGAGGTTCTCGGTCTTGTAGTTGATACCGTGGTCGAGCCCGAACTCCTTCAGCCGGTGGAGCTTCTCAGCACTCGATGCCGTCGCGAGCACAGTCGCCCCCGCCCGTTTAGCCAGCTGGATCGCCGCCAGCCCGACACCGCTCGCTCCAGCCTGGATGAGGGCCGTCTCACCCGCCTTCAGATGCCCGAACTCGAACAGGCAGTCATCTGCCGTGCCAAACTCCACTGGCACCGCCGAAGCCTCCTCAAACGACAACCCGGCCGGGATGATGTACGTCGAATCGGGCCGCGCAGAAACCATCGATGCATGCGAGCCGTTCGGCATCATCACGACCACCCGGTCGCCAACGGTACGGTCTTTCACGTTTGGCCCAACCTCGCGGATCACGCCCGCGCACTGGTAGCCAACAATGTGGGGCTTGCCCACCATCATGCCCCCGCGCCGGTTCAGCGTATCGCCGCCCTGGATGCCGATCGCCTTCACATCGACGAGCACCCCGCCCGGGTGGCACACCGGGTCCGGCACCTCTTCGTATTTCAACACCGACGGGTCGCCCGTTTCGTAGTAAACGGCTGCCTTCATGGAACACCTCGCGCTCGATTTTCGAATCACTCTACCGCACTCGCCCGCCCGCGCCACGTTCGGGGACGCCGGACAGCTACCGCGCGAGGATGACCTCTATCCGGCCCCCGCGCGGTTCAGGCGGTCCGCTGTGAGCACAGTGCTGCGAATGAGCCCTGTCCCCCGGATTCATATTGACCGCTTTCCGCATGTCAGCGGGGATGACGACACGTCCGCCTTCGCCGAGGCGCCAGTTACCGGCTGCCACCGTCCAGCGCCGCGCCGGCGGGCCCGCCCGGTACTACCGCCGCGGGGCGCCCACCAATACCGAGTACATCACCACCGGCTCTGTGCCTCGGTTGCGCCACGCGTGACGTGTCCCGTTCTGCACCACAATGGCTCCCGGCTTCAGCGTTACCTCGGCACCGTCGTCCAGCTCCATGACAAGCTCGCCCGATATCACGATGTCGTAATCCACGGTGTCGGTTGTGTGCATACCGGGGTGGCCCGGTTCCATGGCCTGGGCGAGGCCCGGCAGCCGTTCGAGCATCTGCGGTCCCGCCGCGGCTAATTCGTCCGCTGGCGGCATCGGGCCAGGAGGCGGTATGACCGTCACCAGGAACCTCGTCCCTCCGTCACCCGGTACCAGCGTCGTCATGCGGTGCGTCGGGTCATCGCTTCCGGGGAGCGCCGTCATCCCGTGGTCCGTCGCCCAGACGCCGGTGATCGAAAACCCGGTCATGCCTGTAATCGTGATATGCCGCGGCGAAGGCCCGTCTGAGACGATGACCGACTTGCCGTCCGCGCTGTGGCCTGTCACGACGCGCCGTGGATTCGCGTCCATACCTCACCTCCGCCCCGGACATGCCGCCCGGAGCAGAGTGAAGTCTATTACGCGCTGTCAAGCCGCGTTACGAAGCCTACCCTCGCGGCAGCCCAAGCCCGCGCGTGGCGATGATGCCGCGCTGGATTTCGCTCGTGCCCGCGGCGATCGTCGACGAGACAGATTGCAGATAACTCGAAGCTTCGTCTTCGATCTCGTACGGCGATCCGTTCCGCAACTCGCCCGCAAGCCCGAGCAGATGGATGCCGGTGAGCGATATCCGCTGGCTCATCTCGCTCCCGAAGAGCTTGCTCACGCTCGCCTCGTGGTTCGGTACCAGCCCCGCCGCCTGCATGTGCGCGACGCGGTATGCCATGAACGTGCCGACATTCACTTCGACGAAGCGGTCCGCCAGTTCCATCCGGATCGAGGGCCGCCGCTCCACGAGTTCCGGGTGCTCCTTCGCGATACGCGTTATCCGCTCCACATGCTTTCGGCCGCCTGCATACGCCTGGATGCCGCTGCGCTCGAAGTCGAGCGCCACAGCCATGTGGTACCAGCCGCGGTTCACCTCACCCACCACCTGCTTGGCTGGCACCCGCACGTCTTCGAAGAACACTTCGTTGAATCCGTGCCGGTCGGCGATGTTGATGAGTGGCCGCACCGTCACACCGGGCGACTTCATGTTCACCATAAACATGGTGATGCCCTTGTGCTTCGGTGCGTCAGGGTCAGTGCGGGCGGCAAGCCAGCCCCAGTCCGCCAGGTGACCGCCGCTCGTCCAGATCTTCTGCCCGTTAATGATGTAGTCGTCGCCATCCTTCACGGCGCGAGTCTGGAGGGAGGCGAGGTCGCTCCCAGAACCCGGCTCGCTGTAGAGCGTGCACCACCAGTCGTCGGCCCCCGTGATGCGCGGGATGAACTGCTTCTTTTGCTCTTCCGTCCCATACAGCATCAGGCTTGGACCGACCCACGCCACGCCCATGTTCCCAACGGGCGCGCCCGCGTAAGCCATCTCCTCGTTGTAGACCAACTGACGCATGTGGCTCGCGCCGCTTCCGCCGTACTCCTTTGGCCAGGCCATCGCGAGCCAGCCCTTCGCCGTGAGCTTCTTCTGGAACCCCATCGTGTAGTCATACTCTTCTTTGTTGGTCTTGAACCCGCCCTCGTAGCCGCGCTTCTGGCGTTCTTCTTCCGGCGGCAGCTCCTTCGCAATGAAGTCCCGCACCTCCTGCCGAAACTCCTCTACGTCGGGGTCATAGGTGAATTTCATCTGAGCCTCCTATCGTCCTTGCCAACATCCGTCCTTCAATGTGGCGAAACTATACACTGATTGCCGCGCCCGCGATGCGCCGCGGCGACCTCGTGCCCCATCGCCCGCGGGCTGCTACTCTCGTAACGCCTCGTGGCGGGGTGATTGCGCGGAGCGCCAATGCATCTTCGACTCTACCGACCCATCCTGGCCCTGGCTGCTGTCGCGATGGCCGCTGCCGCCATACTTTCGATCGCACTGAGTACCGGCCGCCAGGCCGCCGCATCAGATTCGTACGTCATCGAAATCAGCGACACCGCCTTCAACCCCGCGGTCTGCAAAATCAACCGCGGCGACACCGTCCGCTGGAAGAACATCGGCACCGTACCGCACCAGGTCGCCTTTCTTGCACTTGGCGGCGAAGAACCCTGGATGACCGAAGTCATCCAGCCCGGCGCCACGTCTACCATGTCCCGGACTCTTCAAGGTGGCTTCGACGCTACCTATCACCTCGTTGATGACCCATCGGTTACCGGACAACTCGAGGCCCCCGGGACCACCAACACCTGGCAAGTAGCCTGCACGCCAATCCCGCCGACGCCGACACCCACGCCGACGCCATCGGTCACGGCGACGGCAACGGCGACCGCGAGCCCGACTCCATCTGTCACGCCCACGCCGACCCCCCGCCCTGTCCCGCCGCGCTGCATAGGGCAGTATGGCTGCGCAATCGCCCCGCAGATCGCGCGCGACGCCCCCTGAGCCGCCGGCAGCAGCCCGCGACCCTAGAATGGCCCTATGGCACTGCGCGTCGAAGATGAGCCGGGAGCCGCTCCCGAAAGTCCCACTCCCGGCGCGTCGGCAGCGCAACGCGCGCTCACCGTCGGACTTCTGCTCATCATCACCCTCGTCGCCTTCGAAGCGCTCGCGGTGGCCACCGTCCTCCCCATCGTCGAAGACGACTTGGGCGAACTGCGGCTCTACGGCTGGGCGTTTAGCGGCTTCCTGCTCGCGAGCCTGCTCGGCATCACCTGGGCCGGCGAGCAGTCAGACCGCCACGGCCCCGCGCGCCCGTTCCTCGCGGGCCTCGTGCTATTCGCTGCCGGGCTGGTGATCGGCGGGACGGCGCCCTACATGTGGGTCCTCGTCCTCGGCCGTGTGGTGCAGGGCGTCGGCGCGGGCATGCTCCCTGCCGTCGCATGGGTCGCCATCGGCCGCGGCTACGACGAACGTACCCGTCCCCGCATCCTCGCCTACATGTCCACAGCCTGGGTCGTACCGGGCCTCGCCGGACCCGGACTGGCCGCCCTCGTGGCGCACGCGCTCACATGGCGGCTCGTCTTTCTCGGCCTGCTGCCACTCGTAGCCGTGGCCGCATGGCTGGCGGGGCCGGGTCTCCGCCGTCTGGGGCCGCCGGCTCAACGAGTCGAAGGCGCCCGTCGCATGCCCCACGCATTCCAGCTCGTGCTGGGTGCCGGGCTCTTCCTCGGCGGCCTCACGCTGAGCGAGTGGCTTTTCTCAGTCCCGCTCTGTATTGCCGGCCTCCTCATCGCGGTCTTCCCGTTGCGCCGCCTGCTTCCGGATGGCGCGCTTCGAGCCGCTCGGGGGCTTCCCGCGGCAATCGGCGGCCACGGCCTGCTCAACGCCGCCTTCTTCGGTGGCGATGCATTCGTGCCATTCCTGCTCATGACCGTGCGCGGCGAACCGACCATCCTCGTCGGAATCCTTCTCAGCGTCCCGGCAATCACCTGGACCGGCGGGACGTGGATCGTCGACCGGTTCACCACGCGCATCGACCGGCGCGTCTTCATGGCGGCCGGCCTCCTCTGCGTCACCGGCGAGATGGCCGCCATGGCGCTCACCGCGATACCTGCCGTGCCCCTGTTCGTGGCGGCCATCGCCTGGGCGCTGGGCGCCCTCGGCATGGGCATGGCCTACCCCTCTTTTTCGCTCACGATCATCGAAGCCGCCGCAGAGGGCGAAGAAGGCGCCGTCTCCGCATCCATGAAACTCATCGAATCGCTCGGCAGCGCACTTGGAGCCGGCATTTGCGGCGCAATCATCGCCGCCGGCCCGGCGATTCATTCACAGCGGCTGGCCGCCGGTCTCGCGTTTTGTCTCGTCGCCGCTCTCGCCTTCGCCACCATCGCGTTGGCAGCACGCGCCGTCCACCACTCGCCCGCGGGCACATAACGCCGGGGCGAGCGATGGCCTGCCGCTCAGTCACGCTGGCGCTCGTTCGTCGCCGGCTGTGTCCCCGGGAAATACTCGGTGTGTGACTCGCCGGTGCGGCCGTAATAGAGCACGCGCTTGCCGAGGAACGAGACCACGTAGCCTGCGCAGCCAGCGGCCGCCGCTTTGGCGCAGAAGCCGCGGTACGTGTAGCCCGGGATCAATTGCTGGGCCTCCCGCAGGGCTTCCCTGATGGTCTCGGCATCAAACCGTTCAGCCACCCGGCTGGTTGGCTCCGTCGGGAGTGGCAGCGTTTCGCCGCTCGGCAGGTAGTAGGTCCGTGTGTTGCGGCGGAAGTCGACCGCATAGCCGTCGAAACCGGCGTCGGTGAGGATCTCGGTGCTCTGCCCAAAGGTCATTGCCCCGACTCCGAGCCGTCGAGCGTTTGCTGGGCGAGGTCTTGCCATGTTGTGGTCATTTCAGTGCCTTTCCCGGATCGAGTCCGGTGATCGCTAGTCGACGGGTTCGGACTTCAGTCCGCGTCGTTCGACAAATTGTGTGAGGAAGTCGAGGAGCGTTGCGTATGCATCCGGGTCGAGGTCGCCGAAGAACTCCGCATCGTTCGCATCGGCGAGCGCTGCGAGCTCGGGCACGAGCGCTCGGCCGGCGGGTGTCAGTGAGAGAATCTGGCCACGCCCATC
Organism: bacterium; assembly: GCA_017308185.1. Classification (GTDB taxonomy): domain Bacteria; phylum Chloroflexota; class Dehalococcoidia; order Tepidiformales; family Tepidiformaceae; genus JAFKFP01. The sequence goes on from JAFKFP010000070.1 coordinate 11,795, forward strand.
CGCCGGGTTTGCGGCCGCAACGACCAGCGATTTGGCCACCAGCCGGTTCGCCAGCTTCGACACGGCTCCGCGGGTCATGCCCATGTGCTCCGCCAGGCGGCTCGGCGCGAGCGGTTCTTCGTCCAACAGGTGGCGCATGAGCACCCACTCGGCGACGGTCACGCCGCGAGCCTCTACCTTCCGGGCAAATGCCTGTGAAACGTGATTTGAAACGTAGCGCAGCCAGTAGCCGAGATGTGAATCCAGGCCGGATACGCTGGACTGGACAGCCATCGGACCTCCTTAGTTGACTAGGAACCTATCACATTTAAGTTGCCTAGTCAACTATATTGCAGGCAAACTCGGCCGCGTGAATGCGGGTTCGCGCGGACCAGCTACCGGTCCCTTATTCGTCTATCCGAAACACCGGGTGGTCCGGTGCGATCCGCGCAAGCTCGGCATCGGGCGCGTCCGCGCTCTTCAAGTCGAAGAACTTGCCGACTTCCCACTTCCACTCCTTGAAGTACGCCCGCAGGAGGGGAATCTTCTCCGAATCGGGGATCTCCGTCACGCGGATCGCTGTCGTCTTGCGCCCTACCTGCAGCCGGCCCGACCCCGATACCCGGATATTGCGCACCCACTGCGTGTCGCCACGAGGCGCGACGAGGTATCGCTCGCCGTTGAACGTCAGCGGGTTCACCGGAGTACTGCGCCACTCTCCGCTCTTTCGGCCCCGCACCGAAAGCACCGCTGACCCCTTCACGCTCAGGCCCAGCTTTGTGAGTCCGGCAATGATCGGGTTCATCACGTACGTGGTTACAGCATCTGGCTTCTGATACTTCGCCATATTCCTGACCCTCCGCGATTCCCTTCGCCTACACAGCCTACGCCTATCGCCAGTGCCTCTGCGCCCTCACCCCTTTGCGAAAGTCGACAATGCGCGTGCCTGCATTCAACAATCATCCTGTGACGCCCCCGCCCGAAGGTTCGCCTGACCAGCCCCGACTGACTCCATCCCTCCGCCTGCTGATAGCCACCGGTAACCCCGGCAAGGTGCGCGAATTCACCCGCATGCTCGATGGCTCCGGCTTTGATGTCGTCACACCCGCCGATATCGGCCTCGCAATCGAGGTCGAGCAATTGGCCGCAATCGACGCAGCGGAGATGCACGTGCTGGGCGGTGTTGGGATCGAAGCGAGTGCGTCCGTCGCCGACATCGACCTGGCGCAATTCCCCGATCGCGACCAGTTCGTTGAGGATCTTGTAAACGGTGCCGCGTGAGATTGTCGGCAGCGTCTCCCGCACGCTGAGAAAGACATCTTCGGCCGCTGGGTGGTCGGTCCGCCCCTGCATCGCCTGGAAAACCGCCAGGCGCTGCGCGGTGA
>JAFKFP010000368.1 GCA_017308185.1 bacterium
AAACGGCCTCCAGCAGGTCATTTGCCGGCGTGCCCGAGCTGTGGCTCGCCGCCAGGTGCGCGCTCCCGGTCGAACTCCGCGAGCTGCACGCTATCCCCGCGACGGCCACGACCACACAGGCAACCGCCACCGCGGCCGCCCGCCAACCCAGAACGGACTTGCGCCCGAGCTGATACATACCTACCTCCCATAACGGCAGCCGTGCTGCCGCAATCACCTACCATCCTCGCACCTCGCAGTCACGAAAGTATCACGGGCGGTAAAGCCATCCTGCCCACGTCCTCCACACGGATCGCGCCCCTCGTCCATCGGCGCCGGTTCCCTGTTCCCGTATTTCCCGGTAGCTTCGGCAGCGGTGGATCTCGAAACGGCCCTCCAGGCGGCTGCGGTCATCGCCATGGCGGCAGCGCTATCGCGCATTATTTCGAGCCGCCTCCCAATCCCATCGCCGGTCATCCTGCTCCTCACCGGGGTCGCCCTCGGACACGACGGCCTGAACATCATCAAAGTCAGCGACCTGGGCGAACTTGCGCCGCTTGCGATCTCGCTTTCCGTCGCCCTCATCGTGTTCGAAGGCGGCACTCTCGTGCGCGCCGGCTCTCTGCGGCAGATGGCCCCCACCGTGCAGCGGCTTGTCATAGGCGGACTGGTGTTCACCACCGTCCTCGGCATGATTGCCGCCGTCGTTTTCATGGGATGGCCGTGGCGCGCCGCTGCGCTATTCGGCGCACTCGTATGCGTCACGGGGCCGAGTGTTATCGGGCCACTCCTCCAGTCCGTGCCTGTCAACGACCGCATCGGCACAATTCTCATGGCCGAGGGAGTCATCATCGACCCGTTCGGCGCACTCCTCACGCTGTTTCTGCTCCAGGTCGCCGTTGCGTCATCCTTCGATGCCACCGGGCCCACCACATGGGTGCTCACGCGCATCGCGACAGGCATTATTGCCGGTCTGCTCGGCACGGCGTTGCTCCAGGCGGTGCCACGCATCGTCAAGCGGCTCGGTAGCCGCGAAGTTTCGCTTCTCGTCGTGGCCACAGCCGTTCTTGTCTTTACCGCTGCCGAGTCCGTGGCGCGCGAGTCCGGCATCACGGCGATGGTCGTGATGGGCATCGTCTCGGGCAATCTTCCGCTCCCCCACCGCGATGCCGCACAGGAGTTTCAAGAATCGATCGTCTCGTTCCTGGTTGCCACGGTGTATATCCTGCTCGCGGCCTCGGTCAGCCTGCGGGCCGTCGGCGACCTCTGGCCGGACGGGTTCCTTACCGTCGCTATCCTCGTGATCGTGGGCCGTCCCCTGCTCGTGCTCATCTCCAGTCTCGGCAGTGGCCTCAACTGGCGGGAACGCGTTTTCCTGTGTGCCGTTGCGCCCCGCGGAGTCGTGGCTGCTTCACTCGCAAGCGTGGTCGCCATCGGCGTCAGCGCGAACTTCGGCGTCGAACGTCAGCAGTTCGTTGCCCTCGTTTTCGTGGTGATCCTCCTCACCATCGGCATACAATCGGGCTATGCTCTGCCGCTCTCGCGCATCCTCCGGGTCTACCCGGTGAAGACGGTCATCGCCGGCTACGGGCGTGTGGGCAGCCGCGTTGCCGCGCGCCTTCGTGATTCCGGCGAGGACGTCCTTGTGGTCGAGCTTGAGGGTGACCTCGCGGTCCAGGGCCGCGAGGACGGGTTCGAAGTGTTGCTCGGCGATATCGCCAAACGCGAGGTGCTACAGAAAGCCGGTGTTGGCGAAGCGCGCGCGCTGATCCTCGCAACAGGAAACGACGAGCGAGCCCTCCTCGCCGCTGGCCTCGCGCGCTCACAATTCGGCCAGCCCACGATCTTCGCCCGCGTCGAAGACTCCGAGAACATGAGCGCCTTCGAAGCGGCCGGTATCACCGTCGTAAACCCGCAGGTAGCCGTGGCCGATGAGCTTGCCCAGCTGGCCGGCGCCTCGCCTCTGAACAGCGTCCTCGCAGGTGCCGATAGCGAAGTCATGGCCGCCCGCATCGCCGTCACCAACCCCATCGCCCAGGGCACCCTGCAATCCCAGAGTATCCTCAGAGGCGCAGTAGTCGTGACCGTCAAACCAGACAGCCGGAACGTCGTCCGTCGTTCTCATCGGCGACATCCTCACCCTCGTCGGCCGCCCGGAGGTGATCGAACACGCACGCGCCTTCTTCGAAGGCACGCGCCACGTCGAGGGCTGACCGTGTCACGCCGCCCTCCCAACCGCACCTGGATAGCAACTCTCCCCCCTCCCGCTCAACTCACGAGCGTCACGCGCGTGAGGACGCGCGTCTATCTCGCTACAATCCCACCAGGAGGCGCCACATGACCACTATCGACCCCGCCGAGATCGTCCTCGAAGAGCCTGAAGCCTACGATTGGCCCGCGCTCGTCGGCGACCTCAACGCCCTCCTGCGCCTCAAGACCACGCCCATCGGCATGAAGCTCTTCCGCTCCGTTGATGAGATGGCGGCCATCCCAAGAATCCGCCGCCCGAACGGCGCCATCCACACCACCGACCAGATCGTCGCACAGGCCGCGCGCCTCGGCTGGACGGTCGGCATCACCGTCGATGACCTCTCCGGGACGCAGTGCAGCGCCGTCATCGGCCTTACGCCCCGCGACGAGAAGTTCCTTGCTGGCAAGAACTACGCCGGCGTCTGGTACGAAACTCCCGAAGACGCTGCTGCCCACCAGGCTGCGATGGACCTCGCGCCTTCCGGCTTCGAAGCCATGGCCGTCTCACCGCTAACCTCAGGCCGTCTCGACCCGCCAGATATCTGTCTGATTTACGCCACGCCCGGGCAGATGATCATCCTGATCAACGGCCTCCAGTGGAGCGGTTACCGAAAGTTCGAATGGAGCGTCGTGGGCGAATCCGCCTGCGCAGACTCCTGGGGCCGCGCGCTCAAGACCGGCGAGCCCAGCCTCGCCATCCCGTGTTATGCCGAGCGCCGCTACGGGGGCGTGCTCGACGACGAACTCTTGATGGCTTTGCCACCGAAATACCTGCCCAGGGCGATCAATGGGATGAAGCGCATCTCGCAGAACGGCCTGCGCTATCCGATCCCTCAGTACGGCATCCAGCAGGATGCTCGCGCCGGGCTCGCCGTGAGCTACGGCAACCGCTAACCGCCTCTTCGGACCTCTTTTCTCCCGCCAGGACTGACCGGCCGCGCACCACGCAGGCCGATACGTCCGGTTGGCCAGAATTCCGGTACTTGTTGGCGTTGAATACAGCAAAAAACGGACGATAGTATTCGTATCGCGACACGGATGAGTCGTATCACGAGTAGGGCATAGTCACCATCAATAGAGTTAGTTACAAAACAGGTGGACATATATGGAAACACGCAGGATCCTACAAACGAAAGGAAATCACCGGTAAATTCGGTGAAAGGTGAGAGTCATGAGATTCGCATCCCTTGGAGCCCTGGTCCCCCGCAGCCGCACATCCTTGGCGACCGCGTTTGCGGTCCTCGCCCTGGGCGCAGTCCTACCCCTCACCGCCGCCTGCAGCACCGAGACTACCAATGGTCAGTCGTCTGTCACCGCCGACCTCGTTGCACCCCCGGCGGTCCCGCCTCCCATTGATAGAAGTTCGCCTGCGCATGTGTCCTACAACCTCTGGACGTTCAACGGCAGCGACCCCGGTCCGCTCATTCGCGTGCGTGTCGGTGACACGGTCGAGATCCGGCTCGCCAACCCGGCAACGAATACGCAGCCGCATAATATCGATCTGCACGCTGTGAACGGCCCCGGTGGGGGCATGCAAGCCTCGATGGTCGACCCCGGCCAGGAACGAGCCTTCACCTTCAAGGCGAAGTCAGCTGGCCTGTTCACCTACCATTGCGCCGCCGGTATCGTGGCCGATCACATCGCGAACGGCATGTATGGCGGTATTCTCGTCGAGCCTGCAAACGGAATGCCGACCTCTGCCGACCACGAGTACTACATCGGCCAGAACGAGTTCTACACTACGGGCGCAACGGGCGCGAAAGGCCCGCAGGATCTTGACTACAACAAGCTCCAGCACGAAGACCCAACGTACGTGGCGTTTAACGGCAGCACGACCGCGATCACCGGTAACAAGGCCCTCCAGGCCAAGACCGGCGATACCGTGCGGCTGTTCATGGTCGATGGCGGCCCGAATTATGCCTCTAGCTTCCATGTCATCGGCGAGATCTTCGACCGCGCATGGGATTTCGGCAGCCTCATCAATGACCCGCTTCGGGGCATCCAGACAATTACGGTGCCGCCCGGCGGATCGGTCATCACCGAGTTCAAGGTCGATGTCCCCGGTGACTACAAGATCGTCGACCATGCAATCTCGCGAGTCGGTCTCGGCGCCGCCGGTGTGCTGCATGTGACTGGCGACCCCGACACGAGCATCTTCAATGCCCTCGGACCCGCGACATCGATAAACGGCGGCTCTGGCTCAGCAACGTCCACCATGACGATGACGCCCTCAACGCCATCGGCCACGACTACCCCGACCCCGGCCCCCAGCGCTGCTGCGACGACGCCGGCATCAACCGAAGCGCAGACCATCACGCTCCAGTTGAAGGACAACTTCTTCGACCCGGCGAAGCTCACGGTCAAAGCTGGACAGCACATCACGTTTGATCTCAAGAACGTGGGTAAAGTCCCGCACAACCTCGCCATCGCCGATAAGGGCGGGAACTACGGTGATGTCGCATCCGATCTCGTTCGAGGTGGAGAAGACCTGAAATTCGACTGGACAGCGCCCGCTGCAACTGGCGTCTACAACTTCCGTTGCGACGTCCACCCGACACAAATGACGGGCACTATCACCGTCCAGTAACTGCAGCTACTGGACGATTCCCCAGGGCCCTCCGGCGCAGGCCGGACGCGCCCGCCCGC
>JAFKFP010000071.1 GCA_017308185.1 bacterium
CGCGCGGGTGACACCGCCCTGACCGATACCGAGTCGCTCCAACTCCAGCTGACGCCCGAGCGCGTCGGCGCCGCGTTCCCCCTCACCGTGCTCCGTGGTGGCACGCCGCGTGAGATTACCATCACGCCGGCTGACCGCGCGTAGCCGTATCCCAATCGGCCGGCGGCCGCACCTCGGCCGGCGGCGACGGATAGGCCCCAAAAGGAGCACGACATGACCACCCTATCGAGCCTTCCCCTTCCTCTATCGGACTCTGTCGATAGCGCGGGCTCCGCGCTCGCCGGGCAGCTTCGACGCAGCCTGCTTGCCGTCTACGACCACGGTGGTGCGGGGTCGGGTATCCCGTGCGGGCCGGGACTCGCCCTCACCAACAGCCACGTGGTACGCGGCGGCGAGGCCCGCATCGGGCTTGCCGATAGCACGCTGGCCGACGCCGAAGTCGTTGCGACCGACACGGGCTCCGACCTGGCGCTGCTGCGCACCAGTGCCGCCCTGCCGCCTCCGCTCGTTATGCGGGGGACGCCGCTTCACATAGGCGAATTGGTCTACGCCATCGGGAACCCATGGGGTGAGCAGGGCGTCCTCACGGCCGGCATCGTGCTCGCGCCGGGATACCTGCGCGAGGATGGAGCCTTCGCCCCGATTCGCGCGGATCTACGCCTTGCACCCGGTAACTCGGGAGGGCCGATGACGGATGCCGAGGGCCGCCTTGTAGGGATCAATAGCATGATCATCGGCGGCGCTGCAGTCGCCATCCCGGTTGCCGTCATTCAGCGGTTCGTCGCTGCCGCCACGCGCGCTGCACCGGCAGGATACGATCGCTAGCATGCAATTCGTCCCTGCCGCATCAGGAGAAGGACCCGTGATCCCGGTGGCGGTCGTTTCGCCATCGCCTGCCGTGCGGTCAGGCCTGCGGGCATTGATTGATGGCCGGGCTGGGATCGTGGTCGCTGCCGAATCGCCAGGACCGGGTGGCCAGTACGACGGACCGATCGCTGTCATCGTGGGCGAGGCGACGCCGCACGAGTTGGCAGCCTGGCGCGAAGAGGCCCGCTCACGAGCGCTTGTGCTGCTGGGCGATCGCGAAACGCTGCTCACCTACCGCAGCGTCCTCGGCGCTCCCTCAGCACTCCTCCTCCGAGAAGCGTCTGCTGCTGAGATTGCTGCCGCGGTTGCGTCCGTGGCAGCCGGGCTCTCCGTGTTCGATCCCTCGCTCGCGCCGGCGGAGCCTGCTGCATTCACGGCGGCCGATGGCCTGCAGGAAGCCAGCCTCACGCCGCGCGAACTCGACGTCCTGCGGCTGGTAGCCTCGGGGCTCCCGAACAAAACGATCGCACTCGAGTTGCACATCAGCGATCACACGGTCAAGTTCCACATGGGCTCGATCATGAGCAAACTCGACGCATCGAGCCGCACGGAAGCCGTCACACGTGCCGTGCGACAGGGTCTGCTGCCGCTGTGAACCCCCGGCTCGGGCCGCGCGGACTTAGCAGCCGCGGCGGTCGACCACGACCTCGCACGAAGACGCGGGCATGACGTTCACATTCCCCGCCATCGCGAACGGCGCAAAGAACTTGTCCACCTGCTCCTTGTCCGAGGCTTCCACTATGGCGTAGAGCGCGTGGCCACCGTCGACGACTGCGTCGCCGTGGATCTTCACGCCGAACTCAGCCGCATTCGCCGGGGACAGGTGTTGCAGCAGCATCGCACCCATCTCGGGGTTCTGTGCCGGGCAGGTCTCGTGCGTGTGCTGGTGTTGAATGACGAACAAAGACATCTTGATCTCCAAAGTTGATAGAATCGCTCAACTTAAGCATCATTGTGCACCTTCCCGCCGCGTGAGGAAACCCGCATGTTGAACAAGTGCCAGGCACCGCGGGGCCTCAGCCACCTTTTCTTCCTCATAACGAAAAAACCGTTATCTTTGGCGGGTGCCCGGTCCCGAAAACGCCGCTCAACGTATCATCGCCCGCTTCGGAGGCCAGTCCTCGCTGGCCGCCCTGCTTGGCCGCCGCCAGAGCACGATCCAGCACTGGGCCAACACCGGACGCGTGCCCGCACAATGGCACCAGGTCCTCATGTCGATCGCCCGTGAAAGGGGAATTATCTTGGAACCTAAGGACTTCACTGCTACACCGCCACGTGAAATCGCACCCGCCAATGGCCGCCTCGGCGTCCTCCTCGTTGGCCTCGGCGCCATCGGCACCACCGTCGTCGCCGGTATCGAACATGCCCGCCGGAGCACCGGCAGCCCCATCGGCTCCCTGACACAGATGGGCACTATCCGCCTCGGCAAACGCACCGATAACCGCTCGCCGCTCATCAAAGACTTTGTCCCACTCGCCGGCCTCGATGACCTCGTCTTCGGCGCCTGGGATCCATTCCCCGACAACGCCTACGAGGCTGCCGTCAACGCTGGCGTCCTCGATCGCCACGAACACCTTGACCCCATCAAGGACTACCTCACGGCCATCAAACCGATGCCCGCCGTCTTCGACCAGTACTACGTCAAGCGCCTCAACCCCTCGAACGTCAAGAGCGCGCCCACGAAGCTCCAACTCGCCGAGGCCCTTCGCCAGGACATCCGCGACTTCAAAGCGAAGAACAACTGCGACCGCCTCGTCATGGTCTGGTGCGCTTCCACCGAGATCTTCATGGAGGAAGCCGCCCAGCATAAGAACCTCGAAGCGTTCGAGGCCGCCATGGAAGTCAACGATGTCACCATCGCCCCCTCCATGCTCTACGCATACGCCGCCCTCATGGAGGATGTGCCCTTCGCCAATGGCGCCCCAAACCTGACCGTCGATACCCCCGCTCTCGTGAAGCTCGCCAACGACAAAGGCCTCCCCATCTGCGGCAAAGACTTCAAGACTGGCCAGACGCTCATCAAGACCGTCCTCGCCCCCATGTTCAAGGCCCGCATGCTCGGCATCGATGGCTGGTACTCCACCAACATCCTGGGCAACCGCGATGGCGAAGTCCTCGATGACCCCGAGAGCTTCAAGACCAAGGAAGAGTCCAAGCTCGGTGTCCTCCAGTACATCCTTCAGCCCGATGTCTACCCCGACCTCTACGGAGACATCTACCACAAGGTCCGCATCAACTACTACCCGCCCCGCAAAGACAACAAAGAGGGCTGGGACAACATCGATATCTTTGGCTGGATGGGATATCCCATGCAGATCAAAGTCGACTTCCTCTGCCGCGACTCCATCCTCGCCGCGCCCCTCGTGCTCGACCTCGCGCTCTTCCTCGACCTCGCTCATCGCGCCGGCATGAAGGGCATCCAGGAGTGGCTCTCGTTCTACTTCAAGAGCCCGCAACACAGCCCCGAACTCTACCCCGAGCACGACCTCTTCATCCAGCAGTCGAAGCTCAAAAACACCCTGCGGTACATGATGGGCGAAGAGCAGATCACCCACCTCGGCCTCGAATACTACGAGGACTAGCCACACCGCACGCTCCCCCTCTCCTGCACGGCGGGAGAGGGGCCGGCGTACCGTTGGGCCGCGTTCCTCGATTGCAACAACCCCACGGCTGCCGCATACTTAACTCTTGATCCGCGGCGGCGGATCGTTTTTGTGTTGGTGTCTCGATGGGCCGAACTTTCCCCTGCCCGGGTGGCGCAATTGGCAGCGCAACCGATTTGTAATCGGTAGGTTAGGGGTTCGAGTCCCCTCCCGGGCTCCAGCACATTACGCTCTCGTCCGCTACGATCGCCCTGTTGGAGAGATGGCCGAGTGGTTAATGGCAGCAGACTGTAAATCTGCCGCGCGTCGCGCTTCGTAGGTTCGAATCCTGCTCTCTCCACCACCCAAACCCCTGCCCGGCCCGCCGGCGAAAGGGTTCTTGCCGGCCCTCATAGCTCAGTCGGCAGAGCGCGTTCTTGGTAAGAACGAGGTCTCCAGTTCGAATCTGGATGAGGGCTCCAGTCTTCCCGCTCCGGGGTCTTCCCCGGCCACATCTTAGCCCGGAGGGCACATACCATGGCGAAGGCGAAATTTGAGCGGACGAAGCCGCACGTAAATGTGGGCACGATTGGACACGTGGACCACGGGAAGACGACGCTGACGGCAGCGATCACGAAAGTGCTGGCGATGAGCGGTGAGGCGGAGTTCCGTGCGTTCGACCAGATCGACAACGCGCCGGAAGAGCGCCAGCGGGGCATCACGATTGCGATTTCGCACGTGGAGTACGAGACGGACAAGCGCCATTACGCGCACGTCGACTGCCCGGGGCACGCGGACTACATCAAGAACATGATCACGGGGGCGGCGCAGATGGACGGCGCGATCCTGGTGGTGGCGGCGCCGGACGGCCCGATGCCCCAGACGCGCGAGCACATCCTGCTTGCGCACCAGGTGGAAGTGCCGGCGATGGTCGTGTTCCTGAACAAAGTGGACATGATGGAAGACGAGGAGCTGCTGGAGCTCGTGGAGCTCGAGCTGCGCGAACTGCTGTCTGCGAACGACTTCCCCGGGGACGACATCCCGATCGTGCGTGGGTCCGGCCTCAAGGCCCTGGAGTCGACCTCGACGGACCCGGACGCGCCTGAGTACAAGTGCATCCACGAACTGATGGACGCCGTGGACGACTACATCCCGACGCCGGAGCGGCCGCTGGACAAGCCGTTCCTGATGCACATCGAAGACGTCTTCGGGATCAAGGGCCGCGGCACCGTGGTCACGGGGCGCATCGACCGCGGGATCGTGAAGACCGGCGAAGAGGTCGAGATCGTGGGCATCATCGAGACGCGCAAGACGACCGTCACGGGCGTGGAGATGTTCAAGAAGCTGCTGGACGAAGGCCAGGCGGGTGACAACGTGGGCTGCCTGTTGCGCGGCATTGAGCGCGATGACGTGCAGCGCGGCCAGGTGCTGGCGAAGCCGGGGTCAATCAAGCCGCACACGAAGTTCAGCTCGCAGGTGTACGTGCTTTCGAAGGAAGAGGGCGGGCGGCACACGCCGTTCTTCAACGGGTACCGTCCGCAGTTCTACGTGGGGACGACGGACGTGACGGGTTCCATCAGCCTGCCGGAAGGCGTGGAGATGGTGATGCCCGGGGACAACATCCAGATGGAAGTTGAGCTCATCCAGCCGATCGCCGTCGAAGAAGGGCTGCGCTTCGCCATCCGCGAAGGCGGCCGCACCGTCGGCGCTGGCGTCGTCACCAAAATCAACGCATAACGCGATTCGACCAACGGGCGGCCACTCCGCCGCCCGAATCATGAGGAGCCGGCTGTGGCAAAAAACAAGGGCGACCGCATCATCATTCACCTCGCCTGCACGGAGTGCCGCGAGAGGACGTATACTACCCAGAAGAACCGACGCAACGACACGGATCGGCTCGAACTCAACAAATTCTGCCCCCGATGCCGCATCCGCCGCGTCCATCGGGAGACTCGGTAACCCTCAATGGCACGAACCCAACGCCGCCGCTCGGCTACCGCAACCAGCGACGCCCCGGCCGCTTCTGGTGAACCCTCTCGCCGCCGTCGCGACAACCTGCCCCGGCCCGCGGCTGCCGTCGCGCAACCCGCATCGAGCATCCCGCGGCCCAGCGCTGCCCCGCGCCGCCGCCGCAACCCTCTTGCCGCACTCGGCCGCTTCGAGCCGCGCTGGATCGCGGATATCGTTTCCGAACTCAAGAAAGTCACCTGGCCGAGTTGGGATGAAACCCGTCACCTCACCATCGTGGTCAGCATTGTGGCCACTGTTGTGGGTGTCAGCCTCGGCCTTATCGACCTCGGCTTCGGCTGGGTCATCGAAAAGTTGCTCTTCTAACCATGACCAGTGAACCCGAACCTACTCCCATTACCGCCCTTTCCGGCATCGCGGCCGAAGAGCCGAAGCCTGCTGCTCGCCGCCGTCGTAAAGACGACGACGACATCACGCAGGAGCAGCTTCCTGATGAGGAGATCAACGCTACAGGCCGCCGCTGGTACTTCCTCCATACCTACTCGGGCCACGAAAACAAGGTGCGCAGCGCTATCAAGTCCACCGTCGAACAGATGGACGCGAAGGACAAAGTCTTTCACGTCGTCGTCCCCACCGAGGACGAGATCGAGATCCGCGATGGCCAGCGACGCACCGTCAAGCGTAAGCTCTACCCCGGCTACGTCCTCGTCCAGACCATCGAACTCAAGGAAGGCGATCCGGACTCCGATGAAGCCTGGCACATGATCCGCAACACCACCGGAGTCACTGGTTTCGTCTCATCCGGCACGCGGCCCGTCGCGCTTTCGCAGGACGAGGTCAACCACATTCTCCGCGCCATGCGCATGGAGCAGCCCCGCGTCCGCGTCGGCTACGTGCCCGGCCAGTCGGTGCGCATCGTGGACGGGCCGTTCGAAGACTTTGTCGGCACGGTGGACGAGATCAACACCGAAAAGGGCCGCGTGAAAGTGGTGGTCAACATGTTCGGCCGCGATACACCCGTCGAGCTCGACTTCCTCCAGGTCGAAAAGCTGTAACAACACCCACTCCCGATCGTCTGGGCCAGCTCGGCGCTGCCTATGCGCCGATGGATGCGGTCGTCCTCGATTCCCCGTCGCGCCATAGCAGCGAAGGTGACGATGGTCGCGCACCCCCCTCGCGCAAGCCTTCGCCATTGCTGCTAGAGTGCGCGCAACATGTTGCTCCGAGCTCGAGCCCATGAGCGATGATCTGCCACTTGCCGCGTTGCGCGCAGTCTTCGGCGAGGATGTCCGCGTCATCGTACCGCCGGCGCCGCTCGCCGGCGGCACGATGCACCCCTCGTGGTCCGTCGATATTCAACACGATGGCGCGACGCTCCCGCTTGTCGTCCGCACGACACCCCCCGGCCGCACTGACCCCGATGTAGCGCATCGTGAGTTCGAGACGATCAACGCCTCGCGCGTACAGGGCGCCACAGCTCCAACCGTCCACGGGGTTGGCAACGTCCCTCCTGGCGATGCCTTCATCGTCATGACCCGCGTGGAGGGCGATGCGAACCCCCGTCCACTCCTTCGCGACCCCCGTTTCGAACGCGCACGGGCCGCGATCATCCCTCAGCTTGCCGAAGCGCTGACGCGCATCCACCAGGTCCCCCGAGATGCGCTCGATGTCGAACTCAGCGGCCCTGCCCCTGGCCAGGATCCGATCCTGTATCAGTGCGAAGCGCTCGAAGCCAAGTACCTCGAAGACCGTCTCGAACGGCATCCCGTCATCGAGTGGGGCCTCCGCTGGGTGGCTCGGCGGGCGACAACCCACCAGGTTACGCCCGAGGTTACGCTCGTCCACGGCGACTACCGTATTGGCAACGTCCTGTATGACGAGGACGGGCTCACCGCAGTGCTCGATTGGGAAGGCACCCATCTCGGCGAGCCCCTCGAAGACCTCGCCTGGTTCTGCGTACGCGTCTGGCGCTTCGGCCTCAACGACCGCGAGGCCGGTGGACTTGTCACGCGCGATGAATGGGTGGCCGCCTACGAAGCCGCCAGCGGCCGGACCGTCGATTGGGAGCGGCTCGCGCTCTGGGAACTGCTCATGAACATCCGCTGGGACGTCATCATCCTGAACCAGGTCAAGGCCCACCTCACTGGCATCATGCGCAGCCAGGAGTTGGCCGCCATTGGGCGCCGCACCGCCGAAACCGAACTCGAAATCCTGCGGATCATCCGCGCCACCATGGATCAACGCCATGCAGGATAGACCCACGGCCACCGAGCTACTGGAAGCGATAGAAGAGTTCCTGCGCGACCGCAGCACCAACGAGAAGGACCGCTACTACAAGTTTCAGTTCCTCGTCGCCGCGAACTCGCTCGCGGTACTTCGGCGCGAATGGGAACTTGAAGAGGGACACCTGTACAGTGAGTGGATCCGTCTCAACGAACTCCTCTTGGATTCGCCGGAAATGCCCCCGGATACCGCGTCCATAAGGCAGGAACTCCTCGCCCGGAACGAGAGGCTCTGCGACCTCATCAACGCCGGCGCTTTCGATGACCCCGGCGCCGAGCGTGCCCTGCTCGAACACCTCATCGCTACCGCCCGCGACGAGCTCCGCATCGCCAGCCCGCAGCAGGCCGACGAGCCCGCCTGAACTTGCACGACCCCACACCCTGGAGGAACACGTGGACTTCGACATCCCCGACGACATCAAGCAACTTCTTCACGACATCGATGACTTCATCGAAGCCGAGATTAAACCGCTCGAACTGCAGGACGACAACATCCGCTTCTTCGACCATCGCCGGGAGTTCTCGCGCACCGACTTCGAGAACGGAGGAATCCCGCGCCGGGAATGGGAAGACCTCCTCGCCGAGATGCGCCGCCGTGCCGACCGTGCTGGCTTCCTCCGCTACGCTGTGCCCGAGCGCTATGGCGGCAAGGACGGCTCGAACCTCGCGATGGCGATTGTCCGCGAACACCTCGCAGCCAAGGGACTCGGCCTCCACAACGACCTCCAGAATGAGTCCTCAGTCGTCGGAAACTTCCCCACGATCAAGATGTGGGAGAACTATGGCTCGCCGGCTCAGCAGGAGCAGTTCCTCGGCACGATGTTCACCGGCGAGACGCGTGTCGCGTTCGGCCTCACAGAACCAGACCATGGGTCTGACGCCAGCTGGCTCGAAACCCGCGCCATCCGCGACGGCGATGACTGGTTGATCAACGGCCAGAAGCGCTTCAACTCCGGCCTCCACCGCGCCACTCACGACCTCATCTTCGCGCGCACTTCCGGCGAAGAGGGCAAGCCGAAGGGCATTAGCTGCTTCATCGTCCCCACCGATTCCGACGGCTTCTCCGTCGATTTCATGTGGTGGACCTTCAACATGCCCACCGACCACGCCGAAGTCACCCTCAAAGACGTCCGCGTCCCCGCCGATGCCATGCTTGGGACGGAGGGCGATGGCCTGGCGCTCGCCAACACCTTCACCCACGAGAACCGCATTCGGCAGGCTGCGTCGGGCGTCGGCGCGGCCCAGTACTGCATCAACGAGTCAGTGAAGTACGCGAAGGCGCGCATCGCCTTCGGCCAGCCACTCTCGACACGCCAGGCCATCCAGTGGCCCCTCGCCGAACTCCAGACCGAATGCGAAATGGTCCGCCAGCTCGTCCGCAAAACCGCATGGGAACTCGACCACAAACACCACATGGAGATCAGCGACAAGGTCGCCATGTGCAACTACCGTGCGAACCGCCTCGTCTGCAACGCCGCCGACCAGGCCATCCAGGTGCACGGCGGCATCGGCTACACACGCCACATGCCGTTCGAACACATCTACCGTCACCATCGCCGCTATCGCATCACCGAAGGCTCCGAGGAGATTCAGATCCGCCGCGTCGCACAGGTCATGTTCGGCTACGGTGGCGCCCGACCCACCCCGCCTACGACCATTTAGCGACATAATGGCCGATCGGCTATCCCATACGCCTCCGCCGCGCTACCGTTACAGATCGGGATAGCCGTCTGACGCCTATCCCCTACCCGTGGAGGCGCGCCGCTGAGCGCGCCGTTCGCACACAAGGAGAATCCCTTTGGCAAAGAAAGTCCGTGCAGTGCTCACACTGCAAATCCCCGGCGGCAAAGCCAACCCGGCGCCGCCCATCGGCCCCGCGCTCGGCCAGCATGGCGTCAACATCATGGAGTTCTGCAAGGAATACAACGCCCGCACCGCGAACCAGGTGGGGCAGATCATCCCGGCGCAGCTCACCATCTTCGAAGACCGCTCGTTCACCTTCGTCCTTCGCACGCCTCCCGCTGCCGACCTGCTCCGCCAGGCGGCCGGCGTCCAGAAAGGGAGCGGCACGAATCGCCTGAACAAAGTCGGCAAGGTGAAAGCCTCTGACATCCGCAAAATCGCCGAGACGAAAATGCCCGACCTCAACGCGAACACCGTTGAGCAGGCCATGAAGATCGTCGAAGGCACCGCCCGCTCCATGGGCATCGAGGTCGTCTAGCCATGCCGAAGCAGGGGAAGAAATACCTCGAAGCAGCCGCCAAAGTCGACAAGTCGCGCTTCTACCCCGTTGACGAGGCCATCACCCTCGCCCGAGAAGTGCATCCCGCAAGGTTCGACGAAACCGTTGAGATCCACATCCGCACCGGCCTCGACCCGCGTCACGCCGAACAGCAGATCCGCGGCTCCACGGTCCTTCCGCACGGCCTCGGCAAAGTGCTCCGTGTCCTCGTCTTCACCGAAGGCGAGCCTGCCTCCATCGCCCGCGAGGCCGGCGCCGATTTTGTCGGCAGCGATGACCTCATCAAGCAGGTCGAAGGTGGCTGGACCGATTTCGACGTCGCGATCGCTACCCGCGAAATGATGGGCAAGGTCGGCCGCCTCGGCCGCATCCTCGGCCCCCGCGGCCTCATGCCGAACCCGCGCTCTGGCACCGTCGTCGCCGGCGAAGATATCGCCAAGACGGTCTCCGATGCGAAGGCCGGCCGCGTCGAATTCCGCCTCGACCGCCTCGCCAACATCCACGTACCTGTCGGGAAGGTCTCCTTCGAGGTCGACAAGCTGCGCGACAACCTGGCCGCCCTCATGGAAGCAGTGAACGCTGCCAAGCCACGCGAGGCCAAGGGCCAATACATCCGCTCCGCCACGCTGACCACGACGATGGGCCCGGGCATTCCGCTCGACCTGGCGCAGACGCTTAACCTGCGGCTCGCCTGACGGATCACGGGACTCGGCGGGTCAGTAGCGCGATCCGTTAGGGAGCGCCTCGGGCTTCGGTTACCGATGCGTTCGTTGGATCGGCCAGTCCTCATATCTCAACCCTGCTAAACTCCCGGCACAACTGCCGGGAGTTTTTCTATGCCCACCCCTCTCTCGCCCGAAACCCTTGTCTACGGCCTTCGCACCGCCGCAGACCCGCAGCTCTCACCCGATGGCGAACGCATCGCCTACACCTTCGTCACCATCGAACGCGAAAAGCGCGAAATCACCTCTCATGTCTGGCTCTGCGACCGCAACGGCGCGGACGGCCGCGCGCTTACATCATCTGGCAAGCGCAATGGCGGCGCACGCTGGTCGCCCGACGGCCAGCAGCTTGCGTTCGTCTCGGACCGCGTCGAACAGTCCGGCATCTTCGTGTTGCCGATGAATGGCGGCGAAGCACGCGAGATTACTCGCCAGCCGTCTGCCATCAGTGGCATTCAGTGGTCGCCCGATGGCTCCCGCATCGCCTTCACCGCCGAGTTCGACCCCGACAACCCTGCTGGCGAGGCGCCGGACGCCACCGCCGCGCCGCCAGTGCGAGTCACCTCGCGTATCGATTACAAGCAAGACAACCGTGGGTACCTCGGCGACAGGCGGCGCCACGTCTTCGTCGTTGATCTGACCGACGGCGCAACGACGCGGTGGACTTCGGAGGCGTACGACTTCAACGAGCCGCAGTGGTCCCCGGATGGACGTTCCCTCGCGGCACAGCGTGTCACGAGCAACGGCATGCGCTCGCAGCTCGTCGTCCTCACCGGTCCCGGCGAAGGCGAATCGTCGCCCATCGGCCCGGCCGAAGGCGGCATCGGCACCTGGGCGTGGACGCCCGATGGTCAATCCATCCTTTTCACGTGCGATCCGGCGCACACCTACCAGTCGGACTTCTATATCTACACCGTCGCCACCGGCGAAACGCGCCGCCTTACCACCGACCTCCCATGCGCCCCGGCAGCGGGCTTCCCCACGATCGATCCGCCTTCGATGCCTGTCTTCCTCGATGACGGCCGCGTCCTGTTCCACGGCATGTACCACGCCGCCGCGGGCCTCTGGGAACTGAACCTCGCGACGGGCGAAGTCACCCAGGTGGAGACGACCGAGTCGTTGCGTGTGGGCTTCAGCCTCGATGCGTCCCGGCGCTACGTCGCCCAGGCAATCACGACGCTGGAGGGTGCCGGCGAACTCCTCATCATCGACCGCGAGACCGGCGAACACCGCATCATCACCGCCAACAACACCGCCATCTTCGCTGAGTCACCCGCCGCCCAATGGGAGCGCTTCGACATCACCCGCGACGGCCTCACCATCGAAGCCTGGATGCTGAAACCGCAGGATTTCGACCCTTCCCGGAAGTACCCGGTTGTCATCGACATCCACGGCGGTCCCAATGGCTTCTACGGGTACAGCTTCAACCCTATCCAGCAGTGCCTTGCCACGAACGGCTTCATCGTCGTTTTCTGCAACCCCCGCGGGTCGACCAGCTACGGCCGCGATTTCACCAGCCGTGTCACCGAAGATTGGGGTGGCGGTGACTACCTCGACATCATGGCCGTCCTCGACAAGGCCCTCGAACGCCCCTACTGCGACGCCGGCCGCACGGGCATCTGGGGCTACAGCTACGGCGGCTACATGACCGCGTGGACTATCAGCCAGAACCACCGCTTCAAAGCCGCTGTCTGTGGCGCCCCGTGCTTCGACCTCGAATCGATGTACGGCACCAGCGACATCAGCCACGAATTCGGTGAACTCCAATGGGGCGGCCCACCACACAGCACCCGCGAATGGTACGCCACGCACTCACCCTCACAGTTCGCACACAATACCCGCACCCCCACACTTATCATCCAGGGGGAAGCCGATAACCGCTGCCCCGTCGGCCAGGCCGAGCAGATGTTCGTCACCCTCAAGAAGGCCGGCTGCGAAGTCGAATTCGCCCGTTACCCCGGCGGCTCCCACCTCTTCCTCCGCACCGGCCCCCTCGAACACCGCGAGGACGCCATCCGCCGCATCCTCGAATGGTTCCATGCGCGGCTGTAGAAGGAGAGCGACCATCCCATCAGAACGTCCACGCCTGCCGATGGAAGATACCGTCCGGCCGCCAGCGATAGGGGATGGAGCCAAAGGCGGGGCCGATCGTCACTGTGCCGCTGCCATCGAGGTTCGAGACCATCAACGTCTGAGGCCCGGTTGCGCCCAATCCGGGCGTCGTGTACGCAATCTTCGTCAGATCAGGCGAGAAAGCGCGCCACAGGAACGAAGCGTCCCCGTAGCCCATCGTGTCGGGTTCGACCTGCACCGGCGCGGCAACCTTCACGGCTGGTCCGCCGCCAACCTCGCCGACCTCGGCGAGGGCCCCGGGTTCCGCAAGATCCGCGGGGCGCTCGGGGTCACCGCGTTCGGGATCAACGCGATCGTCCTG
>JAFKFP010000072.1 GCA_017308185.1 bacterium
GCGCGGATGCCGCGGTGGCCCCGGCCGGCGCGTCCATAGCAGCGCGGGAGATGACCGGCGGCGAAGGTTTCCGTGCCGTCGCCGTCGCCGTGGGGCTCGCCCCGGCCATCCCGACCGCGCTGGAGATTGCGCGCCGGCTCGGCCGGATCAACCTGTTCGCTGGTTTTCCGCCGGGCTCGAGTCACACGCTCGACCTCAACGCCGTCCACTACAACGAAGTGCGCATTTTTGGGACGCAGAACGCGCCGTTTCACCTGTATGAACAGGCGGCGCGGCTCATCCCGCGGATGCCAGAACTGACGGCCATCGTTACGAACCGCTATTCGCTGGCGGAAGCGGCAGGCGCGTATAGCGCGCGCCTGGAGAAGGCGGGGCTCAAGAGCGCAGTCATCATGGCGGACTAGCCGCGCAGCGGCGAGCGATCCGCATCGCGGGCTCCTTGGGGGTTACAATGCCGGGGCGCTCATCGCGGGCGACGAACCGGCACCCGGAGGAAACCATGAAATTCGCCCTGCAGATGTTCCCGACCGACTACGCCATCCCAGCGCACGAACTCGCGAAGGCCGCCGAGGATCTCGGCTTCGAATCGCTATTCTTTCCCGAGCACACGCATATGCCGGTAGACCATACGCCGTTCCCTGGCGGCACCGAACTCCCGCTTCAGTACTCACACACGCTCGACCCATTCGCCGTGATCGGCGCCTGTGCGGCGGTGACGAGCACCATCAAGCTCGGTACAGGCATCTGCCTTGTCATTCAGCGCGACCCGATCATGCTCGCGAAGGAGATTGCGAGTGTGGACCTGCTGTCGAATGGACGCTTCCTCTTCGGCATAGGCGGCGGCTGGAACCTGCCAGAAGTTGCCAATCATGGGGTGAAGCCGAGTACGCGCTGGAAGGTGATGCGCGAGCGCATCCTGGCGATGAAGGAGATCTGGGGGAACGATGTCGCGGAGTACCATGGCTCGTACGTGGACTTTGACCCCATCTGGTCGTGGCCGAAGCCGGTGCAGAAGCCGCATCCGCCGATCCTCGTGGGTGGCAACGGGCCGCGCACATTCGAGCGCGTGGTCGAGTTCGGCGACGAGTGGATGCCGACGCGTATTGCCAATGTCGAGTACCTGAAGCAGCGCATGGCGGAGTTGCGCGAGACAGCGGCGGGGGCTGGCCGCGCACGTGAGATCCCGGTCTCGGTATTTGGCGCTTCGCCGAAGCCAGAAGACCTCAATGCCTTGCGGGAGGCCGGGGTAAGCCGCGCGGTGCTGTCGATGCCATCAGTTGCAGCGCCAGAGGCGTTGGAACGCCTCAAGGGATACGCGGCGACGATCAAGTCGCTGTAGTCACGCCATGACAACAGCTGTGCCAGACCCTGTGACCGGTCTGCTCCTCGCGCTTGCGGGTTTCGGCATCCCTGCCGTGGTCCTCATGTGGGCGGCGCGGGAGCGCGGCCAGACTCGCTGGTGGGCGGTGTTGGGCGTCTTCTCGCTGATTGGGCTGCTCGCCGGGATCCTGATTATCGATGGACGGCACCCGCGGGCAACGCACTGAGGTCACCGCTTGCCGTAGTCTGTCGTCAGCCATCGCTCGGGCTTGAGGGTTACGAGCACGGTATCAGGCGAGTCGCCTTCGCGTCCGCGGTAGTAGGCCTTCGCGCCGGCCTCGCCCAGGTAGCGGCGGGCGATGGGCGCGCTCACGCCCTCGAAATCGGACGGGCCAAGGGTCACGGGGCCTTCGACCGTCACGTACGCGTAGGGCGCTGTTTCGGTCTGGACGCAGAGGCTCATGCGGTTGGTCTCGCGCAGGCGCTGCATTTTGCGGGAATCGGCGCCGATCGTGAAGCGTATATCGCCGCCGGGTTCGTACATGTACCAGACGGGTGCGGTTAGCGGGCCGCGGTCGCCATCGGCGATGCTGATGACGGCCACATGGACATCAGCGAGGAAGGCTTCGCGCTCTTCTTTCGACATGTGCAGTGAGGGCAAGTGTTCATCTCCGGTTGGTTGTAGGTGGGAGTATAGCCGGGCCCGTGGCGCCGGCGATTTTCAGGGCGTGCGAGTGGGTGCGCCAACGCCGGTGATGCGCAGGTACACGAGCCGCCACGCAATGGTCACGCCGCAGAGCACTGCGAGCACGATAAGCGTGATGTAGCACTGGCCCAGGACCGTCCCAACGGCCGCGATGAGCGAGCGCACGTCGCGGCTAGCGAGCCCAAAGACGAGATCGCTCGCGCGACCGCTGGGCGCAGCGGCGTCGGGGCCGATAGACGCCTCGATGCGAGCACGGCTGTAGCTGATGATGAGCGAGCCCGCCAGCGCAAGCATGCCGATAGCCTCGGCGTGCGGGTGGCCTTCGAACCGCACGGCGTAGATGGTCATGCCTCCGAGCATGAACGCATCGGCGTAGCGATCGGAAACGGCATCGAAGATGGCCCCGAAGCGCGTGGATTGCGCTTTGAGGCGGGCGAGCTCGCCATCCACACCATCGATCACGCTCACGAGTTGGATGCCGATGCCGCCGGCGACCTGGAATCCTGTCGCGATGAGCAGCGTGACCGCGACCGACAGAAGCAGCGTGAAGCCTGTCAGCGCGTTCGGCGTCGCGGGTGTGTGCGCGAGGCCGCGTGCCATGGGACGGCTGAGGCGGCGGTTGAGGTGGCGCGAGACGATGCCGTCGTAGCTCAACCTTCGAACCCGAAAGCATATTCGTCGTGATGCTCGGCAAGCCACTGGCTGGCGGCGATGAGGTCGGCCGGCGTATCGACGTCGTACCACGGCTGCCCGGATGCATCCGCAGCGAGCAGTTCGCCAGAGCCTGCAAGTGCCTGGAAGATCGTCGAAAGTTCGCAATCAGCGGGAGCGCTATCGATCGTGTCCCAGGCTGCAGGGTCGAGGATGAAGGCGCCGCAATCGAGGGCATCCCAGTGGGCCAGCTCCTTGCCTATCTCCGTCACTTCGCGCGGAAAGGGGCCATCGGCCAGGACGAGCTTGGTGGCTTCATCGGTGTAAAGCGGATCGCGCTCGCAGCCATCGGCAGCTACCAGCGAAGCCGCGGCGGGCAGTGAGGCATGTGTCTCAATGAGTGCACGCAGCAGTCCCGCTCCGAGGAGGTGGTCAGACATGAGCAGGAGCGATGGCGCCTCGCGCGCAAAGGAGCGCGCGGCGCGGAGCGAATAGGAAGCGCCACGCGCGTACTCGGGGTTGTGCACGAACGAAAGGCCGAAGGGCCGGGGAAGCGTCGCGAGCTCGTCGCGCACATCGTCATCGCGATAGCCGGTGACGACCAGGACGTCTTCGATGCCCGCACCGCCGGCAGCATCGAGTGTGTATTCGATGATGGGCCGGCCGGCGACGGGCACCAGCGGCTTGGGCATCGCACCGCCAGCGCCAGCCAGCCTTCCTCCATCGCCGGCGGCGAGGATGATGGCGCGCCACGGGCGGCCGGGGGAGTTGCGATCCATCCAGACATACTACGGCCTTTTGTAGGCGGTCACGGAAGACGCGAGAGAAGCGTCATGGTACACATCCAGAATGGTAATGGTGTGGATGCAATTAGGTATCACAGGGGATACAATTGAGGTGCGCCGCTGGTGCGGACTGGCAGGATTTGCGGAGGATTCCCCGGTATGTGGAAAACCATTGGATGGCTCTCAGCCTTGACACTTTCGTTCATTGGGCTGCTCATCGGCCTGGCCATCGGCGGCCTGAAGTAAAGGCTCCGCAGCCAGCCCGAATCGCTGGCTACGGCATCACGACCCGGCGGCGCTTGGCTGACTGATGAGGAGGCGCGTCTCGCCGGTTTCGGCTATGGCCCTTCCGTCCTGAGGTGTTATGCCGCACGCTTGAAAGCGTGTCCGGCTCCGCACATCCTTCACGCGCTGCGCTGCCGCTTCCGTTGCAGCCGCCCCCGCCCGTGAACCCGCCTGAGGCTATCCCATCGGGCGGGCTAACCGCTGCGGAGGCCGAGCGCCGCGCAGATCGCGGCCTCGCAAACGTCGACACATCGAAACAACGCACCGACGCAGACGTCATTCGGTCGAACGTGGTGACGTTCTTCAACGTCGTCCTCGCTTCGCTGATCATCGCGCTGGCCGCGGTGGGTGAGATCCAGGACTGCTTCTTCGTTGGGATCGTCGTCGTGCTCAACGTCGCAGTATCGACCTTCCAGGAGCTTCGCGCGACGCGGACACTGCGCGAACTGGTGGCGCTCACCGCCCCCGAGGCAGTCGTCATCCGCGACGGGGTCGAGGTGACCGTGCGGGCCAACGAGGTGGTGCAGGGTGACCTCGTGCATCTCAAGAAGGGCGACCAGGTGGTGGTCGATGGCCACATCGTAGCCCGCACCGCGGAGATCGATGAGTCGTTGCTCACGGGCGAGTCGGATTCGGTGAAACGGACGGTTGGCGACGAGCTTCGAAGCGGGAGTTTCTGCACGGCTGGAGATTGCTTCTACGCGGCTGAGCGTGTGGGCAACGAGGCCTATGCGGTGAAGCTGGCTGCGGACGCACGTGAGCTGGTGAAGCGCTCATCGCCTCTGCAGATCCAGTTCAACCGCATCCTGCGCCTCCTGCTCACGGCGACGGCAGTGCTGGCGGCGCTGCTCCTGATCTCGTACAACCTCGAAGACCGCGGCGTGGCGGAAGCGATCAAGGCGACGACGGCAACGGTCACGACGGTGGTGCCGACGGGCCTGCTGCTCGGGATGACCGTGGTGTTCGCCGTGGGCGCGGTGCGTGTTTCGAAGTGGGGCGCGATTGTGCAGGACATCAATGCGGTGGAAGCGCTCAACTACGTAGACATCATCTGTCTCGACAAGACGGGCACGATCACCGCAAACGAGCTCACACTCGACAGCGTGCACTGGGCGGCGGGCATGGAGGTGTTCGGGCCGTGGCTGGCGGCCTTCGTCGCCGCCGCAGCCTCGGAGAGCAAGACCACCGAGGCGCTCGCGGACGCGATGGCGCGCCATGCCAACGGAGCGCAGCCCGATGGCAATGTGCCTTTCAATTCCGAGCGGCGCTGGAGTGCGATGAGGCTCCGCCTGGGTGGCGAAGCGCGGTCGTTCATCCTCGGCGCCCCGGAGACGGTGCTGCCGCTTGCCGACGGCGACGCGGGGTTCACCCCCATCTATGCCGGCGCCAGCGACCGTGGCCTCCGGGGCGTGGTATTCGCAGAGGCCCCGTCGCTGCCACAAGACGGTGTGCCCGTACGCGGAGTGCGCCCGCTGGCGCTCATCACCCTGGCCGATGTACTCCGCCCAGAAGTGCGCGAGGCGTTCGCGATGATGGATTCGCTGGGAATTGAGCCGAAGCTCATCAGCGGCGATAACCCCAAGACGGTGCTCGCGTTGATTGCCCAGCTGGGGATCTCCCTCCGAGGCGGCGGGATCTCCGGGGCCGAACTGGAAGGGCTGGACGACCAGAGCTTCAGCGAGGCTGTTGCGAACAATAGTGTCTTCGGACGCATCACGCCGGCGCTCAAGGCTCGGATCGTCGCGACGCTGCGCTCCCAGAGCCATTTCGTCGCGATGTGCGGCGATGGCGCCAACGATGTGCAGGCGCTGCGGGCCGCAGATGTTGCAGTGGCGATGGCGTCCGGGACTTCGACTGCGCGGGCGGTCGCGGGGATCGTGTTGTTGAACGATTCGTTCGCCGCGCTCATCCGCGGCGTGAAAGAGGCGACGGCGGTACTGGGTAACACCGCGCGGCTGAGCAAGCTGTTTCTCGCCAAGAGCATGTACGCGTACCTGTTGATCATCGCGACGAACATGCTGGGGCTTGATTTCCCATTCCTGCCGCGCCAGGGGTCGGTGACGGCGCTGCTAACGCTCGGCATCCCGGCGGTGTTTATATCAATTAGCGTCCCTCCGCCTGATTCGGGCCGGGATTTCACACGCAATGTCATCCGGTGGGCGTTGCCGGCGTCGCTGTCGCTGGCGATTTCGGCGATCATCGTGCACCTGTTTGTGGAAGGCTTGCTCGGCCGCAACATCGAGGAGGCGCGCACGCTGGTGTCACTCGTCCTGGGCATCACGGGCGTGTTCTACGTGCTGGAGGTCCTCGGTTTCGAAGGTGCGTCTTGGCGCAGCCTGACACGCCCGGTATTGACCACCGTGCTCGCAGCCACGCTCATCTTCGGGATGTTCCTTACGGTGTACACGCCATGGATCCGCGAGTTCTTCGATTTCACCCAGGTCCATGCGTTCGACTGGACGGTGGTGGGCATTGCCGTCACATGCTCGCTCGCAGGGCAGTATCTGCTCAGCAACTACTACCATGAGATCATCGATTTTCTTGTCGCGCGCCCGGGGAAGAAGGACGCCTTACGGGGTCGCGCCGCGTGAGCTTCGCGGCGCTACCGCCCTATGTAAGCGAACCTCCCAGATCCAGCAGAGTTCACTCCTGTACCTCGGCGAAGAGCGCATCGCCGCGATTCAGCCGCGCCGCGATTTCGAACGTTTGGCCCACTTCTCGAGCAGTCGGCGCGTGTGCTGTCAGGAAGCGAGCGGCGCCGATGAGCACGTGATCGCCCTCGGGGCGGCCGCGGAAATTCCCGTACTGCCGAAGGGCAGCTTCGTAGATCTGGAACGAATGGAAGCCCGCATCCTCGCGCAGCAGCGCGTGTCCGAGCGTGCCGATCACCTCGTTGTGCTGGCCGGCCGCGAGCATTGTGGCAACCATCGTCCCGGTCGCATCGATGCGTTGCTGCCGGTCGAATTCGCCAAGCAGGTCATCGGCCGAATAGACATCTGGCGAAGGTTGCGGGATCGGCTGCCTGGGCACGTTCAGGAAGCGTTCGAGGTAGACGGACATCGCGCCATCAAGGATGCCGCGGGCAAGCTCGCGTGAGGGCGCCCGCCGCATCGCCTGGTCGACTGCGTTGCAGTAGGTAAATGTGTGGTGGACCGTGTTCCAATCGGCGAACTCATTTGATGTGTGGAAGTGCACCGGGCGGCGGGCTGCAGCGTAGGCCACGGCCGCCGAGAGTTCGGTAAGCGGCGCGCCTTCGCGCGCGGCCTCAACGATCGCCCGCAGCGAGTCCCGCGGTTCCTCATCGAGGATCGTTTCCGCCAGGGCGCGATGGCCGCGCCAATCTGTCTTGCGCTCCCGGCCCTCGCTGAGCGCGTCGTCAAGCTCGGCATTCGCTTCCCGCAGTAGCAACGTCAGATCGACCGGGTGTTGCCATGCCGACGTCTCTTCCATGCGCTGTGCATTCACGATGTTGGGGATGACGCTCGGCAGGATATCGGCGGCGTGCTCCCACCCGATGTGGTCGAGCAGTTCGCACGCTTTGTTCGCGAAATCGAGGGTATGGCCCGTGTCCATGAACACATGGTCCGTGCAGGCGACTAAGAGGATATCCGCGAGTTCGCGCGGGGAGAGCCCGGATGCGATCGCCGTCCGGAGGCAGCGTTCGGCAGCGTCCCGGCTGCGGGTCTCGGCGAAGCGCCGGAACCAGCCGCGAAATACTTCCGGCCGCTGCTCGGTGGTGACGAGCGGTTGGAGGTCGAAGTCGGGCGGTTGGCCATCGACGCTCCGGGCGACGTGGAACGCGCCGTGGTAGAGCGCGCGCGGCCGGTCGGCGGTGTCCAGGGCGGGCAGCACGTTTGCCATGGCCGTCAGGATGGAGAGCCCATCCGACCAGCCTGCTGCGCGGTAGCGAGTCCCGAAGAGCGCCGCGCGCTCAAGGACGACCCCCGTTTCGCCAAGTTCGGTAAGGCCGACTACAGCTTTTGCCATGACGAGCCGAATGTTCTGTTCGAGCCCCTCATCGAGTTTGCGGTGCCAGTGGGTGGCACGGTCTTCTTCGATCGGGTGCGGGTCGACCCACACATCACCAGCACGCACATCGACTGCGAACGAGGCCACGTCATCGGCGAATGGGTCGAAGGTGCAGCCACCTGCGAGGTCGAACTTCGCGTGATGCCAATGGCATGTCAGGATCCCATCGTGCACGGTGCCGCGGCTGAGCGGGAAGCCCATGTGGGGGCAGCGATTGTCCACCGCGTATGGCCGCCCATCGCTGTAAAACACGGCGATGGTGCGCCCTTCGGCGGAAACCACCTTCACTCCGGCTGCCTGCAGTTCATCGAGTGGCGCGACATGGACGTAGGCGCGATTGCGAGTCTCGAGCGTCATGCTGAATCCTCCAGCCCGCTCTCATCTGTTATACGCAGGTAGTCAATCAGTGCGCGTGACGGCCCCCGGCACTTAACCGTCGGTCTGTAGCCCGTCAGCGACTGGTATCGCGGTAGGCCCACGCGGCGCGTGGCCAGGTGACCGGGATTGCGGTGTCCCACTGCTCGGATAGGCAGGGTGTGGCCCAGGCAGGATTCGGCATCCATGTATCCCAGCCATCGCAGAAGGGCGATGCGCGCCGCTCGATGAGCGCGGCCACGGTTTCGGCTTCGGCGCGTAGCTCTTGCGCGAACTCGGCGCCATAGATGCCACCTGTGACGCGCGCCTCGAACTCCTCCGCGTCCTTCCAGCGCCAGGCGCTCAGGTCCGCTTCGACGACGATATCGAGCATGTGGTCATTCGTATCGAAGCCAATTTCTGAACGGCGGAACGGCTCTTCCATGTTCACGTAGTAATACGCGAGGCCGCGTACACCATCGACGATGCGCCAAAACAGCCAGATGGAGTAGCCGCACCCGGGGAACATCAGGCGGAGCACGTCATCACGCCAGGCGCCATCCACGAGCGCGCGTTTGCCGTCGCTCCCCGTGCCCCAGCGCTTATAGGTGCTGCCCGCGGGGATGAAGAGTGCCACGACGTCATCCGTATCGGCGACGACGGTGAACGGCCAGGCCATGCCGGGGCGTCCATCGCGCGTCAGATAGCGAAGCGTGACGCAGTCGCCAGGCTGCCAGTGGGTAGGAATCGGCATCGTGTGTACGGTAGCACCTGAACGAGTGCGCGTAACAGGGCCGCACAGGCGCGCGGGTGCGGCGGCCCGGGCACTGGCTGAGGTAAGGTTGACAGCATCCCGGCTGCCCATACCATCCCGACTACTGCCGACTGGCGAACAGAGGAGCATCCACTCGTGACAAACGCAGTCCTGTACGAACGCGACGGCCATATCGCGACAATCACCTACAACCGGCCCGAGGCGCTTAACGCCATCAACCAGGAATTGCGCGACGACCTCAACGCCTGCTGGGAGACGTTCCGTGACGATGAGGAAGCGTGGGTCGCGATTGTGACTGGCGCAGGGCGCGCGTTCAGCGCGGGTGCGGACCTGCGCGGCGGCGCCAGGCCCGTGGGCGCGACCCACTGGGAAACGCCTAGCTTCACTTCGTTCGAAAGCGGCATGGAGATCTGGAAGCCGACGATCGCGGCGGTCAACGGCTACTGCCTCGGCTTCGCGCTGACGCTCGCGGCCGCGTGCGACTTCGTCATCGCGAGCGAACGCGCGCAGTTCGGGTTCCCCGAGGTTCGCCTCGGCATCCCCACGATCCAGGGCGCGGTGCGCATGCCCGGGCGTGTGGGCTGGCAGAACGCGATGGAACTCCTGCTCATCGGCGAACGCGTGGATGCACAGCGCGCAAAGGAGATGGGCCTGTGCTGGAAGGTCGTCCCCCACGATGACCTGATGGACGAGGCGCGTGCTCTCGCCGAACGGCTGTGCAAGTCCGGCCCGCTCGCGGTGCGGGCGACCAAAGAGGTGGCCTGGCGCGGCCAGCAGATGGCGTTCACCGAGGCCATTCGGTTCGGGGAGACGATGCGGAAGGTGGCCGGCGCGGTCGAAGATGCCCGCGAAGGCATGGCCGCCGCGCGCGAGAAGCGCGAGCCGCAGTGGAGCGGGCGCTAGGGCCCGTATCAGGCCGTATCGGAGATGACGCGGGCGGCCACGAGCGCGTCGATCTCGCCGGGTGCATAACCAGCCTCCGTGAGGATCGCGCGCGAGTGGTGGCCCAGCGGTGGTGATGGCATCGAAATCGCCGTCGGGGTGGCGGACATGCGCACGATCGGCGAGACAACGCGATGCGGCCCGGTGATTGCGTGGTCCAGCGACGTCATCATGCCCATCGCCTCCACCTGGGGGTCGTCCGACATCTCTTCGGGGAAGTTGACCACGCTCGCCGGGACGCCGGCTTCGACGAGCCGCGCGGCCCACTCCGCTGCCGTGTGTTCGAGCAGGCGCGCCTGGATCTCTTCGCGCCAGGCTTCGATGCGCGCCTGGTTTTCGGGTTCCGCGGCGTTGAAGGTGGGCGCATCGGTGTCATCGTGCATGTCGAGGATGCCCCGGATGGTATCGCGGTTGTGCTGCGTGAGCGCGCCGAGGACGATTCCTCCGCGGGCCGTGTGATACCCGCCGTAGTACAGCCGGTGCGAGGCGAATCGCGGCGCCTGCCGCTTCCGCCGGCCCGCGATTTCGTCGTAGCGGACGCCAGCATCGCGCAGGGCTGTGAGGTCGGCGAGAAATGGATCCCGGATATTCGCGTCCTGCACCGGCTCGCGCATCACGTTGGGAGCAAGGAGTTCGAGCGCGGTATGAAGTAGCGAGATATGAATCTCCTGGCCTTCCCCGGTACGCTCGCGATGAAAAAGCGCCGCGCAGATGCCCATGGCAGCGGCCAGGCCCGACGCGCGGTCAATGATGGTCGTGCCGGTGATCTGCACGGGTGCGCCGTGCTCATCGGTCTTCG
This sequence comes from bacterium, assembly GCA_017308185.1. Lineage (GTDB taxonomy): Bacteria > Chloroflexota > Dehalococcoidia > Tepidiformales > Tepidiformaceae > JAFKFP01. Next base: position 10,647 of record JAFKFP010000072.1, read on the forward strand.
CTTCTGCCGCCATCAGGCCGCTATACGCCTGGGCGACGATGTCCGAGCCCGCTCGGGTGGCGAACGGTCCCCCATCGCCGAAGCCTGTGATATTCGCGTAGATGAGCCTCGCGTTGATGCGTGAGAGGGTCGCGTAATCGATGTTGAGGCGCGCCGTGACGCCCGTCCGGTAGTTCGAAAGCACAACGTCGAAGTGTGGGATGAGGCGGTGGACGACAGCCTGTCCCGCTGGCTGACGCAGGTCGAGGGTGAGACTGCGCTTGCCACGATTGAGCGACTGGAAGTACTTGCCTTCGTTCGGGACGACGGCCCCGCTGTTGCGGCGGGACTCGCCTTCGAGCGGCTCGACTTTCACGACATCGGCGCCGAAGTCGGAGAGCGCGATGCCGGCGACCGGGCCGGCCACGATCTGGGAGAACTCGAGCACCCGGATGCCATCGAGTGCGCCAGCCGACATGTCCGCCTCCTATGAGCGCGATCAGGTGGAGCCAATCTGCGGCGCCCTCCCGGCGCGGTCAAGCGCCAATCGCGCATGCGTGCGTCAGCGTTCTGTCGCGAAACTGCGATGGGGTAGTGAGCCCGAGGCATTCGCAACGAGCTGCGGAGAGGCCATCCTAGCTGTGGCAGGATGCGACCGGGAGGTCACCAGAAGCAGATGGCACGGGACGGTGGCGGCGCGACAGACGTTGCATTTGACAGCGTGGCTGCCGCACAGGCAGCGCATTTGCGCTACGTATCCGATGCTGAACCGGGCATCCGGCGGCTGCGAACCGGCAATGGCTTTCGCTATGTTGATGCCGAAGGACACGCAGTGCGCGACGAAGAAACGCTCGCGCGCATCCGCGGTCTCGTCATCCCGCCCGCATGGGAGGATGTCTGGATCTGCGCAAGGGCGAACGGGCACCTGCAGGCGACGGGCCGGGATGCGCGAGGCCGCAAGCAGTATCGTTACCACCCACGCTGGCGCGAGATTCGTGATGAGGCAAAGTTCGAGCGCCTGGCGGAGTTCGGCGAGGCATTGCCGCGGCTGCGAAAGCGCATCGCGGCTGACATGCGCAAGCACGGCCTGCCCCGCGAGAAAGTGCTCGCGGCGGTCGTGCGCCTGCTTGAGACCACGCTCATCCGGGTCGGGAACGACGAGTACGCGCGCGAAAACGGCTCGTACGGTCTCACGACCCTGCGCACCCGCCACGCAGATGTCCGTGCCTCGCACGTCTGCTTCACCTTCATCGGTAAGTCGGGCAAGCCACACCACGTGGAAGTGAACGACAGGACGCTGGCCCGCATCGTCCAGCGGTGCCACGACATACCCGGCCAGCAGCTCTTCCAGTACTTCGATGAAGATGGCGAACGGCAGCACGTGAGCTCGGCGGATGTGAACGACTACATTCGCCAGGCGACAGGCGGCGATTTCACGGCAAAGGATTTCCGGACGTGGTCGGCGACGGTACTCGCATACCGGCTACTGCGCACGGGCGAGCCCCCGGAGACCGAGCGTGCCGCCAAGCGTCACATCGTGGACGCGGTCGCCCGGGTGGCCGAGGAACTGCGCAACACGCCGGCGGTATGCCGCAAGTGCTACATCCATCCGCGTGTGCTCGAAGGGCACGAGCGGCCCCCGAGGCCGCGCCGGAAGCGCGGCCTGAGCAATGATGAGAATGCGGTCCTGGCGCTGCTCGAGGGCTAAAGCAGTGCACCCCTCGTCCCGTGGGAGAGGGGTGCAGCGAGCACACTGAACGCCGGCCGGGCTAGTCCAGCACTGCCGGCTCGAGCGAGAACTCCTTGAGGATGTCCGCCGCGTAGGTGATGCGGCCGGAGAGCATCGACGGGTCGCCGTAGACGAGGCGCAGGCAGGCCTCGGCCATGTGCTCCACGGGGGTCACGTTGTCCTTGTTGTTCTCGTTTATGAGGTGGTGGTGGAGGACGCCGGGCGTCGCCACAAGGCCTGGCGAGATGACATTCACGCCGATGTTGGCTTCGTGGACTTCGGATGCGAGGCCCGTGGTGAAGCGCTCGAGTGCGGCTTTGCACATGCCGTAGACGGTGCCGCCCCGCCCGCCGCTCGTCAGGGCCGGGTGCAGCGCGGCGTGCGAGGAAATGTTGAGAATCCAGCCGCTCCCCTTCTCCCGCATACCGGGGATGACCAGCTGCGAGAGGTGGAACGGGGCATCGACCTGGACGGCGAACATCAGGTCCATGCGCTTCGCCGGGAACTGCTCGACGGGGATGAAGTAGGTGATCGCGGCGTTGTTCACGAGAATGTCGACCGGGCCGTACGCGGCTTCTGTGGACCTGATCAGCGCCTCGCGGTCGTCGGGATGCGCAAGGTCACAGCGGATAGCGGTGGCGTCGCCGCCTGCATCGCGGATCTTCTTGACCACGCTGTTGATGCTGCCCGGCAGGATGTGTTCGCCTTCCTCGACGGTCCGGGCCGAGACCACCGGCGAGCACGCCGTCTTTGTTGATTGTGGGCATGGGAATCCCCTTCCTCAGTTGTTGAATGGCCCCAGTCTAACGGGGAGCCGGGTACTGGGTACCGGGCAGTACCGTAGAATGGCGAGAAATCCCGAATGTGAAGGTGGCGGCATGGCCTACGAGGCGATCCTGTACGACGTGAGCGACGGTGTGGCGACGATTACGCTCAATAAGCCCGAGCGGCTCAATGCGTTCGACGACCAGATGCTCGCCGAGTGGTTTGCGGCCGTGACCGAGGCGGACCGCGATGGCGGCGTACGGGTCGTGGTCATTACCGGCGCGGGGCGCGGGTTCTGCAGCGGTATGAATGTGGCCAACGAGGCGGGTGGCCGCGGCGTCCTCCGCAGCGAAGCGACGACCGCGGTGCGCCGTCACAGCCTTCGCAATAGCGTGCACCCTATCCCGCGTGCGCTGATCCAGCTCGAGAAGCCGTATATCGCCGCCGTGAATGGCGCCGCAGCAGGCGCGGGCATGGACATGGCGAGCATGGCCGACATCCGCTTCGCCAGTACGACCGCAAAGTTTGGGATGACCTATAACCGCATGGGCCTCATCCCCGGCGACGGCGGGTGCTGGACGCTGCCGCGCATCGTCGGGACATCGCGCGCGCTTGAACTGATCTGGACGGGGCGGCTTTTCTCGGCCCAGGAGGCGCTCGAGATGGGCTATGTGAGCGGCGTTTACGAGCCGGACGACCTCCAGCCGCGAGTCCACGAGTTCGCAGCGAAGATCGCACAGGGCCCATCGACGGCGACGCAGCTGGCCAAGAAGCTGGTGTACCGCTCGGCCAACATGCCCTTCGATGAGCATCTCGACGTAGCCCAGATGGCGATGTTCATCGCCCAATCCACGGACGACGCGAAAGAAGGGCCGCGGGCATTCATGGAGAAGCGTGAGCCGCAGTTCAAAGGCTGGTAGGCGCACCCACGACGCCGGGTGTGACTATCGGTGTCAGTTTCCGCGCATCTAACCATGCGCTCTGAAAAATGCTAATCTACGCGGGAACCTTTCGGCGGGGTCATGCGTTTTCCAGTGTGGGACGTGCCACAGTGAGGTGCGCCTGCCCGGAGGATCTTCATGTCCACCTCGCCCAGTCCGTCCCCCCCCGCACCGCATCCACGGCCCCGTCTGCAGCGCCCGCACCTGAGGCTGGTCCATGCGGCGCCAGAGCCTCAGCCGCGCGAGAAGCCAGCGCACGGGCACGCGCTCCATCGCGCCTCCCGGCATGTCACGGCGGTCGATGCCATCGCCATCCTTGCCACGCTCTACCTGGCTGTCGTGCTCATCCGCTTCCTCGCCTGGTAGGTTGCCGCTAGCCGGTTGCCGTTGCCTAATCGAGGCCATGGCGGGCGTGCTTGAAGATCTCGGCGCAACCTACGGGGCGTGGTGGATCGACTTCCTCGGCGAGCACAATCACATCGGCGGCGAAGAGGCGACACGCTGGCTGTTGGAGCGTTCGCGGCTCAGTACTGGCGACCTGATGCTCGATTGCGGCGCATTCGTGGGTGCAGCGGCGCGGCTTGCGGCGGATGAAGCGGGCGTGCGCGCCGTTGCGCTCGATATGAACCGTGACTTCCTCGTGGCCGGCAGGGCACTCGAGGACGGTCAGGGCATCGAATGGGTTGAAGGCATAACCCAGCGGCTCCCGTTTCGCGATGGCGCGTTCGCGAGCGTGTGGGCGCTGGACACGGCGATCGCGACTCGCGAGATGAGCCGCGTGACAGCACCCGGCGGTACGGTCTGCCTCTGCTGCGAAGTGCCGGAGGATAGCCGCGGCGGGATGGATGCGTTCGCCGATGAGTGGGCCGAGTTCGGGTTCCGGCTGGCGGCGCACCAGCAGATGACGAACGAGGCGACGATCGCCTGGCGCCGCGCGGAAGCGGAGATGGTGCGAAAGCGGCCCTACTACGAAGAGCGCTACGGGCCGCGCGGTTATCTCGCCCAACTCGACCTGGTCGCGGCTATGCTGCATTCGTACGAGCGTGGCGAGCAGGGCCACGGGCTGTTCGTGTTCAGCCGCTGAGGCCCGCATATGGGCGCGGTAGCGAGCCGTCGACACCGGACGTGCGCTGGCCTGAAACGCGCTACATCGCCGG
>JAFKFP010000094.1:0-2058 GCA_017308185.1 bacterium
CCGGGTCCTGCGCGAGCACAAGGAAGACTACGCACGCCACGGCTTCGACCTCATCGGGCTGATTACGGGCAGTGCCGCCGCCGCGCTCATCCTCTACGCGCTCTCCGAGGCTGCGACTCTCGGTTGGACTGCTGAACGCGTCGTCGGGTGCGGGCTCGGCGGCATCGCCGTACTTGGCATATTCGTGCTCCAGGAGTTGCGTTCCAAAACGCCGATTATCGACCTCGGCCTCTTCAAGCGGCCGCTCTTCGTGCAGGGCAACCTGATCATGATGCCGGCCTTCGCCATGTTCACCGGCTTCTTCTTCATCTTCACCCTGTACCTCCAGGAGCTGCAGGGCTGGTCCGCCTTCCAGGCCGGCCTGATTACCGCGCCAGCGTCGCTCGTGGCGGCCGTCGCCTTTCCCTTCGCCAGCATCTACTACGCACGCATTGGCCCCAAGCGCATGTTGCTCATCGGCTGCACGCTGAGCCTTGTCACGCTGCTGCCCTTCGGCTTCCTCACCGCCGGGACGATCGTCGCGATCCTCATCGTCGTCCTCTGCGTCCGCGCATTCCCCTTCTCGTTCGCCAGCGTGGCCGCGCAGACCCTCATCTACGGACCGCTCGAAAGCTCCAAGCAGGGCCCGGCCTCGTCGGCATATAACACCATGCGGCAGGTGTCCGCCTCGCTCGGCGTCGCGCTCATTGCCACCGTCCTCGCGAACCAGACGAAGAGCGAACTGGGCTCGTTGGTTTCGAAGGCGGGCGCGACCACGCCGACCGCGCACATGACGCGTCTCGCCATGCAGCACGGCTACCAGATGGCGTTTTTCGCCTGTGCCGGGCTGATGGTCATCCCCCTGGTCGTCAGCTTCTTCGTCGACAACAAGAAAGCCGAGGACTCACTCAAAGTCCAGCTCGAAACCCGGCACCAGGCAGCGGTCGCCGCCAGCACTCCTGCCGCCGAGGCCGGCGCGGCTCAGGCTGCGGGCGGCGAATAGCCCGGGGCCGGGCACGTAGACTGCGAAGCGGGCAAGCTTGACGAATGGAAGCGATCCTCGCCAGCGTGCAGCCCTACGACATCCACGGCACGAAGTATTTCCGCATCGTCTACGCACTCAAGGACGCACCCGACCGCATGACGGAGGGCCGCGTGGCCGCCGAGAGCATCTACAGGGACCCACAACCGGGCGATCGCGTGGATATCCGGCTCCTGCTCGGCGTCATCGACGACGTGCGCAAGCTCACATGAACCATTGCGCCGTGCGCCCCGGCATGCGCCGCGAGGAAGATGGCTTTTTGGTCGGTGGGGGGCCACAATGGCCGGCATGATGGGCCCGGAACCGAAGGTGATTACAACTTCGACCGTCTATCATGGCCGACTCTTCAACGTCGACCTGAGCGAGCTTGAACTGGGCGACGGTGTGCACGCGCTCCGGGAGATCATCATCCACCCTGGCGCCGTCTGCATGATCCCGGTCACCGCCGACGGCCGTCTGCTGTTCGTCACCCAGTACCGCCACGCCGCGCGCAAGAGGCTGCTGGAACTGCCTGCAGGTACGCTGGAGCCCGGTGAAGAGCCCTTCGCTGCTGCCGCCCGCGAACTCCAGGAAGAGGTCGGCTACCGTCCCACAAACCTGGAACCGATCGGCGGCCTCTTCGTCGCGCCCGGCTACACGACCGAGTACATCCACCTGTTCGTGTGCACCGGCCTCGAAGAGAGCGCACTCCCGGGCGACGACGACGAAGACATCGAGGTTGTCAGCATGACGCTGGATGAGGCCACCGCCGCCATCGCCAGCGGCGACATCTGCGATGCGAAGTCGATTATCGGCATCCTGCGCTACGCGCGGCGGTAGGCGGTTGGCGGTTGGCGGTTGGGCGATTGAAATCAGTTCCCAGTCAGTGCAAGGGCACGTTCATCGCGCGGGGGTAGGCTCGTCTTCGCGCACAAACGGCAGAAGCGCCTGCAGGTTCACGTGCGTCGAGGCATCGAGGATGTCGATGCTTGCGATGCGATCATCACCGTCGATATCGAGGACGACTTCGGCTGAATCGCTCGAGAAGTACTCGTTGC
>JAFKFP010000094.1:2131-3418 GCA_017308185.1 bacterium
GTCGAGGCGTATTGTCAGGATGTCCGAGTCCGGGCTATATCGTATCCACATGCGATTAGGCCTCCCATCGGCCGTATTGGCTTATCACCGTTACGACGGTCGCGCCCGCTGCATCTTCAACGAAGAATACCACCACGCGTTTGTGCGGATAGATGCGTCCGCGTCTCCCCCAAGTCTTATTGTACGGCACGATGAGAGCTGCGCCGATGCGGCCGGAATGCCCTGCGAAACGCGTTCCATCGGAGACGGCCGCCGCAATCTCGAGTTCGGTCACCCCTCGTTCGCGAGCCTGCTCCTGCGCGTGTGCCGAGATCGTCAGTTTCACGCGCACAAGTGTACGGTCGTCGTCGGGATACGCGATGACTTCGTTCTCGCCGCAACCGCCTAACCGCATGTTCTATACCACCGATGGATGCAACCGGATTGATGGGCCGCGGGCGCGGGCGTAGGATTCGCTGGATGGAAGCGGCCTGAACCGGCGCTGAACGTTGCCGCCGCCGCACTCCACATGGGTTACCACCGGGAGAGACGCATGACGACTAAGCCGCAACAGGTGCGCGGAGGGGGCAGCGCCGCGCCACCCGTGCGTGCACGGCCCCACCACAGCCTGTGGTTCCTCGATTTCTATGCCTCCGCCATCGGCAAGAAGGCGGTCATGGCGGTCACGGGCATCTACCTGCTCGGGTTTGTGCTCCTGCACATGATCGGCAACATCAAGCTCTACGAAGGCCCCGACACCATGGATGCCTACGCGAGCTGGCTCCGCCACATCGGCTCGCCCTTCCTGCCCACCTCCGGCTTCCTGGACATCGTCCGCGCCGGACTGATCATCGCGTTCGCCTTCCACATCCATGCTGCCGTCACGCTCACTCGCATGAACCGCCAGTCCGGCGGGTCAAAGCTGAACCGCTACCAGGGTGGCCGCACCTACCTCGCCGCTGATTACGCAGCACGCACCATGCGCTGGAGCGGCATCATCGTCGGCGCATTCGTCCTCTTCCACCTGTTCGACCTCACATGGGGGCAGGCGAACCCCGATTTCGTTCGTGGCGCCGCCTACTACAACGTCGTAAACAGCATGCAGCGCTGGCCGATCGCTACCATCTACATCATTGCTAACCTGCTGCTGGGTATCCACATCTTTCACGGGGCGTGGAGCCTCTTCCAATCCCTCGGCTGGAACCCGAACCGCTTCGTGCAGTGGCGGCGCTGGTTCGCAGTCATCTTCGCGTTCGTCATCGTGGCCGGGAACGTTTCGTTCCCGATCGCCGTCCTGACACGCGTGGT
>JAFKFP010000095.1 GCA_017308185.1 bacterium
GGCGCGAGGGGCGCGCCTATCATGACCGCGCTCAGGGGCCCCATCCGCGTATCTCACCGAGGGTAGCGACATCATGGCCGCGTCCATCGCCCAGTTCTTGAATTTTCTTCTCGTCCAGAAGAATGCCTCGCAGAACACCATGTCTGCGTACCGAAACGACTTCAATCAATTCGCCAAATTCGCCGCCGCGCAGGGGGCAGAGACACCTGGCGATGTAAAAGGCGCGCAGGTCGTGGCGTTCGTGGCTGCGCTACGCGCCAAGAACTACAAAGATGCCACCGTGGCCCGGCGCGTCGCGGCGGTGAAGTCATTTTTTGGCTTCCTGGTCGCCGAGGGGCTGGTCCCGAACGACCCGACGGAGCAGCTGAAATCGCCCCAGGTGGGCAAAGCGCTCCCCCGTGCGCTCACGATCGACGAAGTTGACGAGCTATTGGAGCAGCCAGCACGCCGTAACACCCCCGAGGCCAAGCGCGACAAAGCGATGCTGGAACTCTTGTACGCGACCGGCCTGCGTGTCACCGAACTCATCTCGCTGGATGTAGCACATGTCGCGCTGGAGAGCGTGCCGGTGACCGTGCGCTGCGTCGGCAAGGGCGACCGCGAGCGCGTGCTGCCACTCCCTGCGCGCTGCGTCGACGAGCTGCGTCAGTACATCTTCCACGTGCGCCCGCGCCTCGTGCGAAAAGGACGCGAAGCAGCACTGTTCGTCAATCGACGCGGAGACCGGCTCACGCGCCAGGGTTTCTGGCTGATCCTGAGGAATTACGCGACGGCAGCGAAGCTTGGGAAGAACATCACTCCGCACACGCTTCGCCATACGTACGCCACGCATATGCTCTCCGGTGGCATGCCATTACGTAATGTCCAGGACGCCCTCGGTCATGCGAGCATCTCGACCACCCAGATCTACACACACCTGACTGACTCCCAAAAGCGCCGCGAATATGACCAGGCGCATCCACGCGCATAAGCCGGGAGCAGCGCCGTGCGGATGGCACGCTGGCGACGGTGTAGGCTAGGGGCCGTGACCGACCTCGACCGCCTGCTGAATGCCCTCTCCGGGCCTGGCCCAGTGGCTCCCGCGCTTGCGGTGCTCGACAAGGCCGGGGCGCTTACGGAAATCATCCCTGAGCTCGACGCAGGCCGCGGTTTTCGCCAACCGGAGCTGCACTACTACGACGTGCTCGACCGCAACCTCGCCACGGTGGCTGCGCTCGACAGTGTCCTCGAGCCAGGGGACGCAAACGACGAACTGCGGGCAGCGTTGGCATGGCTCGACTTCGACGCAGCATTGAGTGGCTCGTTCGGCGGCATCGATACGGTGACTCTCCTGCGCCTGAGTTGCCTGCTCCACGATGTCGCAAAGCCGGCGACCGCTACTCGACTCGACGGCCGTCTGCGATTCCCGCGCCATGGACCAACAGGCGCCGAGATGATGGCGACGCGTCTGCATCAGGCGCAGCTTGCGCCCGAGGCCATCGACCTGGTGTGCAGGATGATCCGTTACCACCTTCGTCCGCGGGACCTGATCCACAACGGTCCGGCCAGCGACCGGGCGTTCCGCCGGTTCGCTGCCGACCTCCTCGGCCAGGTGCTCCCACTCATGCTCCTCAACCTCTGCGATGGTATGGCGGTGCGTGGCCCGGGATACACGCGTGAGAACTTTCGCCGTCACGCCGCCCTCGTGAACTACATCGTCGCGCGTTGCCAGGGTGTCGCAGTTGAGGAGTGGCGGCCGCGCCAGGCAAGCTAGCCTGTCTCGCCGGCTTCCCAATGCGCCACCTCGCGCGCCAGGACGCGCGTGACGTCCTCCGGTATGCCTGGGCGTAGGAGAGCTTGAACCCATCCTGCAGCTCGATACCACGCGGACTGTAGTAGCGCACTCGCCAGCGGTACCCGCGTTCTGTGCGGCCCGTATGGCGTGTCACCCGGTCCAACCCAAGGCGATCAAGGACAGGCCCCGAGCAGATGTCGAACCCACTGCTGACCACCGTTACAAGCCAGCCGTTCCAATGCGCCCAGTCACACAGTTCGAGCAGCCCCTCGCGCGGCCGCGCACGTTCACGAACGAAGCCCGTGATCTGCTCGCGAGGCGCTTCGACGAGATCAAGGGCGGCTGCGTTGAACTGCTCGACCGACAACTCTCCGGCGTGATAGCGCTCCTCGAACCCATGCCAGGCTGGATCGGCGAACTCTTCGAAGAGCTGACGCGTCGTGTTGTCGAGCACGATGGTGTCGTCGAAATCCAGGCACAAGATGTTCGCCACAGACCGAGAATACCACCCTGGCTGGTTGCGACCGCCCGCACATGCCGCAGACTGGGTATGTGGACATCGCACGCGCCCGGTTCCTGGTCTCAGCGGCTGGCCGCGCCGCGCTCGCGGAAGCGCCGGACGAATGGAACGAGCTCCCGCTCCATACCCTCGCGGGAAGACTGCGACTGCATCTGCCTGCCGTGGAGGCGGCGGCTGTTGGTGAGCAGATCGCCCTGCAGCAGCGCGCAGGCCCCGCTTTGTGGCGGCCGCGCCTGCTTCTCACCGCGGAAGGCCTGCAGATGGCAACCCATCCGGCGGTAGCGCGACGGCGAGCGAAACGCCTGGCAGAACTCAGCTTGCCTGTGGCCGACCTTACGGCGGGACTTGGGTGCGATTTATGGGCGTGCATCGAGGCTGGCATGCCCGCCCTGGGCGTGGAACGAGACCCGGCCACGGCACTCCTTGCCGCGTCGAACACAGAGGGGTGTGTGGTACGTGGAGACGCCACGCGCGCACCGGTCGACCCTCAACGCAGCGCGCTTATCATCGACCCATCGCGGCGCACGGACAGCGGCCGCAGGTTCGATCCAGCGGCATTTTCACCGCCGTGGGGGGTGGTTATCGAGATGGCGCGGGCTGCGGCAGCGGCGGTGGTGAAGGGGCCGCCGGGTATTAGCCACGCCGCCATACCGCTGGACTGCGAAGTGGAATTCGTGCAGTTCGGGCGGGGGATGCGCGAGGCTGCACTCTGGTTCGGAGCGGAGATTCGGCCCGGCCTGAAGCGGGCGGTGCTCCTCCCCGGCGGCGATTCCATCACGTCCGCGGAGACCGAATCGACGGATGAGACTTCCGCGCCACAGCAGTTCATCTTCGACCCTGAATCGTGTGTGACACGTGCCGGTCTTGTGCGGCATCTCGCGCACCAGCTCGGCGCCACGCTCATGGACCCGAAGATCGCCTATCTGACTGCTCCTGCGCCCACAGCCAGTCCTCTCGCTGCCTGCTTCGAAGTGCTCGATGCGCTACCGTTCGCCGTTGGGCGCCTGAAGACGCGGTTGAGAGAACGCGGCTGGCGACCGGACGAAGTGCGACGGCGCGGATTCCCGGTTGAGCCAGACGAGTTGCGGCGGCTCCTCGGCCGGCTCGATGGCGAGCCGGTCACGTTGCTCTGCACGACGATCTGCGATCGCCGCATGGTGTTCATCGCGCGCCAGTGGCGGCCGGGTGAAGAACTGTGAAGCGGTGTAGACAATAAACATTGGAGTCTGTTAGATTTCAGAACTGCCTACGCAGTTGATCCGATCGGATCAAGCGCAGGCACTCCGACCCCACCCGGAGGACATGTGCCGTCATGACGCCCTTCGAGAACTATCTCGACCTTGTAGAAGCTGCCCGGGAACTCGCGATCCACCCGCAGAGCCTG
>JAFKFP010000096.1 GCA_017308185.1 bacterium
AATGTCGCGATGATGATCGCCAGCACGCTGGGCGGGATGATCGGGTCGAGACTGGCCCCTCCGAGGATCGTCCCGGCGGCCAGGGTCTTGTCGTAGCCGCGCTTCACCATCGTCGGGTAGAGAGACCGGCCGAGCAGGCCGGCAACTGCCATCGCCGCTCCCGACAAGGCGCCGCAGATCGCCGAAAGCAGCACGCAAAGAACGTATTGACGCCCGCGGACCTTTCCCACGATGCGGTCGAGTGAATCTAGGAGCACTTCCATTGCGCCGGAGCGGAAGAGAATCTCCCCCATCAAGGTGAAGAGCGGTATCGCCGCCAGCTCGCCGAGGGTGGCGGTGGTATAGATGAGACCACCGGCGGCGCTGCGGAGCGCCTGCCGGCGGCCTCACGCGGCGGCGCGGCCGGAACCCACGTCGAGCCGCAGGCGGCGCAACGGGCAAGCCGGCCCGCCGACCGCATATTGTCGGTCGGCGCCGAACAGGCTGGGCAGCGGTCCATCACCTCTTGGCCACCTCCTCGGAAGCTGATCCCTGCCGTTCAGCCTAGAGGGCAATTGGTTAACGCGGCGGAAACCATATTTTCGGCTCTTTTCCGCCATTTCTGCCCTTGGGGATCGCGCCGGTGGCGCTGGATCGTTAACAGAGCCTTAATGAAGCTCTGGCGAACTGGCCTGGCGACAGCCCGGCTGCCAGCGAGGCTAAGGTGATTCGTTTCGACAATGTCGGCCTCCGCTACGGGACGGGGCCCGAAATACTGCGCGACATCAATCTCGAGGTCGGCGCCAAATCGTTCCAGTTCCTGACCGGGCCGTCGGGCGCCGGCAAGACCTCGCTCATCCGCCTTTTCTTCCTGTCGCTGAAGCCGTCCCGCGGGCTGATCACCGTCTTCGGCCGCGATGCCGCCATGCTGACGCGCAACGAATTGCCGGAAGTGCGCCGCCGCATCGGCGTCGTCTTCCAGGATTTCCGCCTGCTCGACCACCTCACCACCTTCGAGAACGTTGCCCTGCCGCTCCGCGTCCTCGGCCAGGAAGAAACCCGTTACCGCGCCGACGTGATAGAACTCCTGCGCTGGGTCGGCCTCGGCGACCGCATGCATGCCTTCCCGCCCGTCCTGTCGGGCGGCGAGAAGCAGCGCGCGGCGATCGCCCGGGCGCTGATCGGCAAGCCGGAGATCCTGCTTGCCGACGAGCCGACCGGCAACGTCGACCCGCCGCTGGCGCGTCGCCTCATGCGTCTCTTCGTCGAACTCAACCGGCTCGGAACCTCTGTCGTCATCGCCACCCATGACATCAACCTGATGAACCAGTTCAATGCACGGCGGCTCGTCCTCGAAGAAGGCCGGCTCACGGTCTATGACTGACGCCGACCTGGCGCAGAAGCTCCAGGCCGCAGCCCACCGGCGCCAGGTGAAGCAGGCGATCCGGAAGGCCGGCCAGCTCGTGCCCGAAGGAACCATCTCGGGCAACGCGCTGGTGGCGGTCGTCGCCATCATGAGCTTCCTCGCCTGCCTCACCCTCGGCGCCGTGACGCTGGTGCGCGACGCCTCGCGCGACTGGCAGACCGACATCCTGCGCGAGATCACCATCCAGGTGCGCCCGACCGAGGGGATCGATCTTTCCTCCGAAGCCGAGAAGGCGGCGCTGATCGCCAGCCAGGCGCCCGGCGTCGCCAGCGCCGAGGTGCTCGACGACAAGGCGAGCGCCCGCCTTCTCGAGCCCTGGCTCGGCACCGGTCTCGACCTCTCCGACCTGCCCATCCCGCGCCTGATCGTCGTCCATCTCGCCGACCCGGGCGCGGTCGACCTCGCCGCGCTGGAGAACCGCCTTCGTACCCAGGTCCATGGCGCCACCCTCGACGACCACCGCTCGTGGACCGGCCGGCTGCAGACCATGGCCAATGCCACGGTGCTCGTCGGCGTCGCCATCCTCGTCCTGGTCTTCGTAGCGACCGTGCTGTCGGTGATCTTCGCCACCCGCGGCGCCATGACCTCCAACCGCGATGTCGTCTCGGTCCTCCATTTCGTCGGTGCCGAGGTCCAGCGCCACTTCCTCCTCCTCGGCCTGAAGGGCGGCCTTGCCGGCGCCGGCGCCGCCTGCGTCCTCTTCGCGCTGGTTTCCTTCGTCATCGGCCCATCGGTCGGCGGCGCCGACGGCGACCAGTTCACCGCCCTTTTCGGCCGCTTCTCCATCGGCCCGGTCGGCTATTTCGGGGCCCTCGCCATTGCCTTCCTGATCGCCGTGATGACCGCGGTCACCTCGCGCCTCACCGTCTACGGCTATCTCGCCGAAGCCGACTGAGCCGGGCGCTTGCCAAGCCGCTGCCTTTTTTCCATACCATCATCCGCGAAATGACCGAGGCCGCAGCGTCGCCCGAGCGGACTGCATCGCCGCGGCCGCGCGCGACGCGGCCGCGCCGGCCGGTCATGCGCCTCCTCGTGATGCTCGCCGGCGCCGGGCTCTTCGCCTTCGTCCTCGGCTTCGTCAGCTTCGCCGAGACCATCGTCGCGAGCGCCCCGCCGGCCGACCCTCATGCCGAGGGCATCGTCGTCCTGACCGGCGGCACTGCCCGCATCGATGGCGCCCTGCAGCTCCTCGCCGAGCACCGTGCCGACCGCCTTCTCATTTCGGGCGTGAACCCGGTGGTCAGCCTGCATGCCCTGTCGGAGAGCGTCGACAAGGCCCTGCGTCCTATGCTCGATTGCTGCGTCGACCTCGGCCGCCAGGCCCGCGACACGGTCGGCAATGCCGCGGAAGCCCGCGCCTGGGCCGACGAGCGCGGCTTCACCTCGCTCATCGTGGTGACCAGCGACTACCACATGCCCCGTTCCATGAGCGAGCTCGGCCAGGCGATGCCCGACAAGCAGCTGATCCCGTTCCCGGTGAGCAATCCCGGCCTTCACATGTCGCGCTGGTGGCGCGATCCGGAGACCCTCACCCTGCTCG
>JAFKFP010000073.1:0-14528 GCA_017308185.1 bacterium
ACGAGAGGAATGGCGCGACGTAGATTTGCGTGAACGCCTCATTCAGCATGCCGCCCCATGTCGGTGTCGGCGGTCGAACACCGACGCCCAGGAAGCTGAGACTGGCCTCGGCGAGGATGGCGGTGCCCATCGTGAGGCTGGCCGCGACGATGATCGTGGGCAGGGTGTTGGGCCACAGGTAGCGCACCATGATGCGCATGTCACCGGCGCCCATCGCGTGCGCCGCGGTCACGTAGTCCATATTCTTCAGTGCGAGCACCTGCCCGCGCACGAGCCTCGCATAGCTCGGCGCCGCCCCGATCCCGAGTGCGAGCATGATGTTTACCACGCTCGGCCCGAGCACCAGCACCAGCGTGAGCGCCAGGACCAGGTTCGGGAACGCGATCACCGCGTCAGTGACCCGCATGAGGAGCGCATCCACCCAGCCGCCGCGGTACCCGCTCAGGATCCCCAGCGGCACGCCGATCCCCGCCGCGACGAGGACCGCGAGCACCGAGACCTGCAGCGAAACGCGTGCCCCATACACCTCCCGGCTGAACACATCCCGGCCCAGGCTGTCCGTCCCAAAGAAATGCGACCAGGACGGCGTCTCTCGCCGGTGGAGTCCGTCAGTAATCGAAGGGTCGTGTGTGGCGATCAGGGGGGCGAATACCGCGATCAGGATGAAGCTGATGATGATGACCGCGCCGATCGCGGCCAGGGGATGGCGGCGGCACAACTGGAGAATCTGCAGACGCGGACGGCGCGCGAGTGCCGGAGCGGCGGGTGTGGCGAGTTCGGTCACGGCGTGCCTCATGAGTAGCGGATGCGCGGATCGAGCACCGCGTAGCTCATGTCGGTGAGCAGGTTGACGACAAGGACAAGCACCGTGAACAGCAGCACCACGCCCTGCAGCGTCGGGTAGTCACGGCCGTTGATGGCATCCAGCGCGAGCCGTCCAAGGCCGGGGATCGCGAACATGCTCTCGATGATGATGCTGCCACCCAGCAGGTAGCCCAGTTGAAGCCCGATGATCGTCACGACGGGCAGCAGCGAGTTGCGTACGGCGTGACGCACAATGACGGTGTTCTCCGCCAGACCTTTCGAACGCGCCGTCCGCACGTAGTCCTGGTTCAGCGTCTCAAGCACGCTCGACCGCGTGTAGCGCATGATCGAACCAGCGAGCGTCAGTCCCAGCGCCGCGACCGGCAGCACCATGTGGCGGAGCGCATCGATGGGGTGCTCCCAGACACCAACGAAGCCGGACGCCGGTAACCAGCCGAGGGTGACGACGAAGAGCCAGATAAGGAGCATGGCAAACCAGAAGCTCGGGACGGCGATGCCGAACATCGCAAAAACGGTCACGAAGTAGTCCACCAGCGAATTCCGCTTCACGGCGGCGATGGTCCCGGCTGGTACGCCCACGCAGATTGCGACGAGCAGCGCCATTACGCCGACTTGCGTCGTGATGGGAATGCGGTCGGCGATGTTCTGGCCGACGGATGCGCGGTCCTTGAAGGATCGCCCGAGGTCCCCCTGCGCGAGGTCTCCGAGCCACCGCACGTACTGGACTGGGAGCGGGTCGTTTAGACCCAGGTTCTCCCGCATCTGGTGGATCGCTTCAGGGTCGAGTGAGGCTTCGGATTCCCCGATAGCCGCGTAGATGGGATCACCCGGCAGCAGATGCATGATGAAAAAAAGGGAGAGCGTGACCAGTAGCGCCACGAGAGGGATCTGCGCGCACCGCCGCACGATGTAGGCGATCACGGGCATCCTCCGTAAACGCTACTGGTCACACTCGACGGGGACATCAGGCCTTCCATGCGCCAGTGACATCCATGGCGCTTCCACTGGGCAGCCACTGGAAGTTGTGTACCGCGGTGTTGTACCCCGCGAGCGTCGGGCCCTCGATCAGCCAGATCTTGTACACGTTGTCGTAGTCGAGCTGGACAATCTGCCCGTAGATCGCCTTGCGCTTCTCCTGGTCGAACTCCTGCCTGGCGTTATCGAGCAGCGCCTGCGGCTCGGACATGTCGGCGCCACCCGGAGCATTTCCATCGCCATAGATGGAGTCGAACGACCGGTATGGCTCGCCCTGCGGCGTGCCGGCGCCTTCGAGTCCGAGGAAGTACTCGCCATTCTTCCGGTACTTTTCCGTGTAGACCGGCACTTCCAGGTTGTCGACCTGGACGTTGAGCCCCAGTTTTTTTAGCTGCGCCTGGACCAGTTCGCCGATGCGCGGGTAGACACCCGAGGTGTAGGTGCACAGGTTCAACTTCGTACTGCTATCGACCCCGGATTGCGCGAGCAACTCCTTCGCCTTCTTCTCGTCGTAGGTGTAGTGCGGGAGCTTGGGGTCGAACGCCCAGCTCAGCTCAGTGAGCGGCCCTCGGCCCGGCCCGCCCAGGCCTTCCGTGAATGTCGTCGCGAACTCTTCGCGGTTGAACGCGTATGACATCGCCTTGCGGAATGCGACGATGTTGGTGGGTGCCTTATTCAGGAGCAGACCGAGACGCTGGGTGATCGCGCCCTTATGGGCGTCGACGTCGAGGTTCTTCTTGCCCTTGAGTTGCGCGGCATTTTCCGAAAGGAATACATAGTCGATGTCGATGCCGCCCGACTGCAACTCGGCCACCGCTACGGCAGTCTGTGTAATCACCCGGATGCGGACCTTGTCCAGGTAGGGCAGCTTGTCGCCGTTGGCGGCCGTGATGGGCCAGTTCGGGTTGGCGACGAACGTCGACTCGGCGTCCAGCGCAAGCTTGTCTATCGTGAACGGCCCAACCGATACCGGCGCCTCATTGAACTTGTCAGCACCCAGCTTGTTGAACGCCGCCGGCGAAATCACTGCGCCCAGCCCGATCGGCGCGTTGGCCGCAAGGTTCTCGATGAAGGTGGCATCGGGAGATTCGAACTTGAGCAGCACCGTGCTGGCGTCTGGCGCCTCGGCGGTCACGCCTTTCAGGAGGTCACGACGCGGAGCGCCAGTGCTCGGGTCGGCCTGCCGGTCGAACCCGAATTTCACAGCCTCGCCGTTGACGGGCGTGCCGTCACTGAACGTCAGCCCGTCACGCAGCGTCAGCCGTATCGTCGACGAGTCAACCTGCTCCCACTTCGACACCAGCCCTGGCCCGAGCTTGCCATCCGTCATGCTGAGCAGTGGCGCCGCGTAGAGGTGGTTGATGGTCGGGTCGTACCCGCTGCTGCTCCGGTGAGGGTCGGCGAACGTCATCGCTGAGGGCCGGCGGACGACCAGTTCGCCGCCGCGCCTGGCAGCGCCCGCCGCGCTCGTGGCGGTCCCGCTCGCGCCCGCCGGTGCGGACGAGGAGCCAGCCGGCGTTTTCGGCGCGTCGTCGTCTCCGCACGCACTGAGCACGCCGCCCAGCGCGGCCGTGACCGAGACAGCACCCATGCCCTGGAGAATCCTGCGGCGGCTCGCGCGTGTGCGGGCGAATCGCGCCCAGTAGTTGTTCGATTCCATCTCACACCCCTTGGTGGCTCTCAAAGCCGGGTCGCCCCGCCGCGTCATGTCATGTCCAGAAAAGGAGACGTATGCAATCGGTGGCCGGGATCGCTGGCTACGCTAGATGTCCGCGCGTGGGGATGTAAGGCGTATAACGAGGGCTATAAGCGAGCGTTATCAGCAGTCGCCGCGCGCATTCGCAAGGCGGCCGTCTTGATCGCCGCCGCGCGCGGCGACAGCGGTCCCGCACGGTGGGCAAGGTAGATGGGGTATTCAATCGGAAGGCCGGGCGCCCGGATGATCACGAGTTCGCCGCGCTCCACATCGTCGCTGATGGAACTTTCCGCTATCACCGTCAGGTTCAATCGGTTGCGCACGGCCTGCTTCAGCCCGTCGTAGCTGCCAAGCTCAATGGCCACCTTAATCTCTACATCCTGGTTGCGCGCCCATTCGTGCACCCGCGCCTGGGCCGTCCACGGGTGAGGGAGGAGCGCGAACGGATACGTCGCTACGGCCGCCGGTGTCACCCGCCGGAGGCGCGCGAGTGGATGCGCGGGATGCGCAACAAGATGGATTCGGGCTGTGGAGATCGGCTCGGCCTCGATGCGTGGCGAAAGAAACGGTTCGGTAGTCATGATGAAATCGAGCTCCCCCTTGACCAGCCGTACGGCTGCTTCGTCCGGTGGGAGCGTGATGACGCTGATGCGAACCTCGGGCGCGATCTGCGCGACCTGGGCGGCGAGTGCAGGGATGTATTGCTTTGCCGACGATGGCGAGCAACCAAATACGACAAATGGCTGGTTTGTTCCGAGGGCGGCGAGGTCGTGCTTAAGTTGCTGGCGCGCCGCCTCGACCGCGGCCGCGAAGGCAAGTACCGCGCTTCCTGCCGGCGTCAGCGAAGGGCGGCCCCCGTTCCGTTCCAACAATGTCACACCCAGCTCCCGCTCGAGCTGTCGGATCTGGAGCGATACCGCTGGTTGGCTCAGGAACAGCTCTTCAGCGGCACGGCTGAAGCTCTCGTGTTCAACGACCTTCTGAAATGTGCGAAGGCGGTCGAGGTGCATGCTGCCCTCCATCAAACGCCGGGCTATAAGCGTTCGTCACCGGGCCATAAGCAATTGGGGCTTGCACCGCTGCGCAGAAAGGCGCAGGTTACGGTCGCTAAGCCCGGCCATCGACGGGCAACGTAGCATTGGGCCGACCCCGTCGCAATAGATGGACGACGAGGGCGACCCTCGTATGCGCGCGCGTCACAGCACCAGGGGTATGGAGGGCAACACAGACATGGCAGAGATGCAGACACACGCGGCGATCAAGACCGGGCCGATTCGACATTCCGTGAACGGCTCGAGTAACGCCAAAGGCAGCATCCACGACGATGCGACGGCTACAAAGCTCGGCCTTCGTGGCGGCACGGTTGCCGGCTCAATCCACATGGACCTCTTCGGGCCGCTCCTCCTCGAGATGTTCGGTGATCGGTGGTGGCAAACCGGCAACCTCTCGCTCAACTTCAAGAACGCAACAACGGACCGCGAGCCGGTGCGCGCCTCCCTCACTGTCCCACCGTCAGGCGGCGCAGACGCGCAGGTTGATGCCTGGGTCGACCGAGAGGACGGCATGCGCGTCGCCGAGGGCACCGCGGCGGTGGGCCACCCCGATGCGGAGAGTGCGCTCACCCGTAAGCCGCTGCCGGCCGTGGAGCCCGGGCAATTGCGCATTCTCAGCAGTCTCTCGGCGGGTATGGCGATCGAGCCAGCAACGGCCGTGTACTCAGAGGAGACGCTCAAGAGCTACATGGAGCGGATCACGGAGCCGATGGATATCCACCAGTCGTCGCGCTGGGGCGGCGCGGTCGTGCCGCTCGCTGGATACGTCAATGTGTTCCACGGCCAGGCGCTCACCAGTGTGCGCCGGCAGATCAAAGACGTGGTGGGTCTCTTTGGTGCGATCGAAATCCGAAACGTCAATGGTCCCCTGATCGTCGGCCGCGAGTATCGGACGGGCGGCGAGATCATTGCGCTCGGGGATAGCCCGAAGACTGAATACTTCTGGTATGAAGCATGGGCCGATGACGCCGACGGCCGCCGCATTGCCGAACAGCGCATGCAACTCCGCTTCATGAAGGCATCGAGTCCGCTCTACCAGCAGTGACGATTCGAGGATGGCACCGCTCACCGTTATGTCGCGACAGCGCGAGGATCACGGGTGCGCATAAACAGTACAATCGGCGAACGTGCCGCCAGGGCTCGGCTGCGCCCGCTGCCCCGGCCCGTAAGGAAGGAGTGTCGCTGGCGTGATCGACGGCTCAACTGTGATCGAAAGCAACGTGCAGGATGGCGTGGCGACGCTCTGGCTGAATCGCCCTGAGCGGCTGAACGCGCTCAATATCGCACTCATCGGCCAGGCGTGCGAACAGTTGAAAGCATGGGAAGAAGATGACGCGGTCCGCTGCGTCGTGCTGCGCGGCCGGGGCCGCGCGTTCTGCGCCGGCGACGACATCAAGGGCATGGCGGCGGACCGCGAGGCGTGGGAAAAGAAGGAGTTCACTCTGCGCCGCGAGGCCGGCTACGAACGCCTCTTCAAGACCCTCTACGACCTGCGCAAGCCCACCATCGCATCGCTCCACGGGTTCGCGGTCGGAGCAGGACTCTTGATCGCGCTTGCCTGTGATATCCGCATCGCGGCGGATGATTCGAAGCTCGGCTTTGTGTTCGTGAAGCGCGGGATCACCGGCGGGACAACCATCGCCGCGCGCTACATCGGCCTCGGCAAGGCGACGGAGATGTTGCTCACGGGCGACACCGTCGATGGCGCCGAGGCTGAGCGGATAGGGCTCGTCAACGTCTGTGTCCCGCACGACGAGTTGGATGCGGAGACGGAACGCTGGGCACGGAAGTTAGCGGCGGGTCCGACACGCGTACTCGGGTTCGCCAAGTACGCGCTCCATCACGGCCTGTACGAAGACCTGGAGACGGCGTTCGCTCTCAACAGCGCCGTCGCACGCTATACCCAGGACACGGACGATGCCGCCGAGGGCCGGTCCGCCTTTGCTGAACACCGCACGCCCCAATTCAAGGGGACCTAATCCGATGACAGCACTGGACGGGATACGTGTGCTGGACATCTCTCAGGGTGTCCCCGGGCCCTTTTGCACCAAGTTCCTGGCGAGCTTTGGGGCGTCGGTGACCAAGGTTGAACCGCTGGATGGCGAACCGGGCCGGCGGCTCGCGCCGCTCGCCAGCGACGAGGCAGGAGAGACGTACAGCCCATTCTTCCTCTATCTCAACACCGGGAAACTCGGCCTTGCCATCGATGCCGGCAGTGATGCGGGCGTCGCTGTCTTGCGGCGTCTGGCGGCGCTCTCCGACGTCATCGTCACTTCGTCAGAAGCGGGAGCCCACCCGCTGGGACTGTCGCCCGCCGAGTTGGCCGAAGCTGCACCGGCAGCACTCGTCGTCTCAGTCAGCGCGTACGGCGAGGATGGCCCGTGGGCAGACCGGCGGTCGAACGATCTCCTGACCTATGCCCAGTCAGGCTGGGCCTCCGTCACTGGTGAGCCGGAACGGGCGCCACTCAAGGGCAGTGGGTACCAGGCGAGCTTCCAGGCTGGCATCGCCGCAGTCATGACAGTGTTGGCCGGCCTGCTGCAACGACAGCGTGACGGCGTTGGACAATGCGCTGATGTGGCGATGCTCGACGCGCTGGCGGTGACGTTCGCTCCCGCCCTTCTTCAAGCGCAATTCAACGGGCGCGACAACACACGTCGCGCTGCGGGCTTTCCGGTCGGTCCAGTACCGGCGAAAGACGGCTACTTCGTATTGACCACCAGCCGCGCGCACTTTTGGCGAGATGCGATGAACGAACTCGGCCTTCACGAGCTGGCCGAGGACGAGCGCTTTAGCGATCCGTCAGCACGTCAAGAGCTCTACAGCGAGGTCGCGCCACTCGTCGAGGAGCGCATTGGGAAACGAGGACGGGCTGAACTCTTCCACAAGCTCGGCGTCCTGCGTGTCCCGAGCGGTATGGTCGTTGAAGTGGACGAGATGTTCGATAACGAGCAGTTGCGAGCGCGGGGCTTCTTTGAGACGCCGCCACCGGGCGGCTTCCCTGAGCTTGCGTACCCTGGCGCGCCATTCGAGCTCTCCGCAACGCCGTGGCTGACTCCCCGCGGCGCTCCCAGGATCGGCGAACATTCGGACAAAGTGCTGCGCCGAGCGGGATTCGCACCGCTAGAAATCGCAGCACTGAGAGAAAGCAAGGTAATCGCATGACGGAAAAGACCGCGCTGCCGCCCTTGAAAGGTGTCCGAGTGCTCGCCCTCACCCAGGCCTGGGCAGGTACGCTGGCAACAGAGCAACTCGCGCTGATGGGCGCCGAGGTCATTCAGGTCGAGTCGCGCAGCCGGCCCGATGTGTGGCGAGGCGGTTACCGCGCCCCGATCCCTGCGATGCTCCGGGCCAGCGAGACCGCCCAGCACGGCTGGAACGTCTCCCCACTCTTCAACTCAATCAACCTACAGAAGGAGGGGATAACCCTGGATCTCGGCCAGCCAGAGGGCATCGACATCCTGCGAGAACTCATCGCACGCAGCGATGTGGTTGCGGAGAACTTTTCACCAAGGGTGATGGGTAATCTTGGCATCGGTTATTCGGCACTGGAGGAGATCCGGCCTGGCATCATTATGCTTTCGATGTCGGCCTTCGGTGCGACCGGGCCGTATGCCTTTTATCCTGGCATTGGCGGCACAGTCGAGGCTGTGTCCGGCATGTGCTCGCAGCTGGGATACCCCGGCGGGCCACCGTTGAACTCGGGAATGATGATCCCGGATCCAATTGCGGGTTACTTCGGTGCAGCGGCCGTCTTGCTCGCGCTCTATCACCGCAACCGCACAGGCAACGGTCAGCACATCGACCTCTCCATGCAGACGGTCTGTGCGACCTTCCTCGCGGACGCACTCATGCAATTCAGCGCGCTCCGCGAGGTGCGTCCGCGCATGGGCAACCGTCACCCCGAGTTCGCGCCGCACAATATCTACCCCTGTGCCGGTGAGGATCAGTGGATCGCGATCGCGGCAGAGAACGATGCAGATTTTGAACAACTGGCGGCAGTGGCAAGAGAGCCCAGTTGGGCGAGCGACGCACGCTTCTGCACGAATGCTTCGCGTAAGAAGAATGAGGCGGAGCTGGACGAACTCATTGCGGCATGGACATCCGCTCAACCTGCGCTCGAACTTGAACGCCAACTCATATCTGTCGGATTGCTGGCAGCTCGAGTGTCTGGGCCATCCGATTTACTGCTCAATGAACAGCTGTGGCACCGGCGCACACTCGCGCATGCCACGCATCCCGAAGCCGGGACGTTTGCTGCTGCAACCACACCGATGCACTTGCGCGGCATGTCACATGACGTCGTCGCGCCCGCCCCACTGCTGGGCCAGCACAGTCGCGATGTCTTCGGCCGCCTGCTCAACATGAGCGACGCCCAGTACGAACGGTTGAAGGAGCAGGGGATCACTGGCGAGCAGCCGCCGCTCTAAGCAGTACTTGCGTGTACACGTCCGCGAAGCCTTCCGGGCTTTGACCCCTTGCATACGGGACTCACCCCGTTCGGTGTCACCGAGGAGTCCCGTGTGCCTCCTCCCATGGCACGCAGCTGCAGGTCGTGGTCGTCAAAGTCGCGCGCGACCTGCAGGGCGAGCTCCGCGCGCCTGGCGAGCTCGTCTGCATCCGCTACCTCACAGCCAACCCGAGCGAGGGCGAGATACCCGCGTTCACGGCACGGCCCGACCTGGTCAGCGAGGCTGAGGCCGCGTCGTTCCCAGGCTACTGCTGCCGGCGTCCCACCTCCATGCAACGCGTGTCGCTCACACAAACGCAACTGGGAAATACCGCCTCGCGGGAGCTGGCACGTGGCGTCTGCAAACGTGGTGGTGAACCAGCCTGGATGGCGGGTAGGATGCAGCGGTATCACCGCGCAGGAGTTCGGCATGTCCATCGTCCAAACCATTCGTGGTCCAGTTGAGTCAACGGCGCTCGGTCGAACGCTCTCACACGAACATCTGACCAACGGCGTGAGCGGCATGGAGCGCATACCCGGACTGCTCCGACGCGACGAGATGGTGAATCGCTGCGTCGAAGCCCTCGAACGTGTCCGCGAGGATGGTATCGAGACGCTCATCGACCTCACCCCGTTTGATCTCGGCCGGCAAATGTGGCTGTTCGAAGAGGTCGCTGCGCGTACGACCGTCAACGTGGTCTGTGCGACGGGCGTCTATCGCTGGGTGCCTCCGATTTATTTCGGCTGGGACGAGGACGAAATCGCCGCACACTTCGTGCGCGAGATCAGCGACGGGATCGAAGGGAGCGGCATCAGGCCAGGCATCATCAAGCTCGCCTGGGACCTTGAGTACCGTCTCAACGAGGGAGTGCCAGGCGGCAGCCCTCGCGCGCAACTCGAAAAGACCGCGCGCGCGGCGGCCCGCGCGGCGAAAGCGACGGGCACACCGATGTCGTGTCACACGCGGGCCGTTGACGCACTCGGTACTCCCTTGCTCGACATCTTCGAAGATGAGGGCCTCGACCTGCGCGCGGTAACGATTGGTCACTCCAACGACACGGCGGACCTGGACTACCTCGAGTCGATCGCGGGGCGAGGCGCCGTCGTCGGGCTCGACCGCTTCTTCTCCCAGGCCGACGACTATGTCGCTCAGCGGGGAGGTCTAGCGCTGGCTTTGATCAAGGCCGGCTTCGCCGAACAGGTGTGCCTCGGACACGACGCGTCGCCGGCGGGCCTCTGGGGCCGTTGGCGGGAGCCCAATCCCGACTGCTGGACGCTCGTCCCGGAGTACGAGGTCCCCTGGCTCGTCGCCAACGGCGCTACAGAGGACGATATCGAGACGGTCATGCGTCGCTCGATACAGTCAACGTTCGAGGCTGCGGCGAGCATGCGGGTGAAGGGGTAGCGGGTAGTGCCTGGGGAAGGAATGCGCGGGAGGAACATGATGGCAGCAACGCGCGGATCGGTCACGGCACATGTGAAGCGCGTCCGGCAGGACGAGCAAGACGTCACGACGCTTGTGATGAGCGAGGCGCAACTATTGGAGCTGGCAGCGGTGATCAACTCAGCGTTGCGCGAAAAGGCGGCGCACGAAGATGGCTACCATTTGGCGATCTGGAAGGATCGGCCAGTGGCGAAGTGCCAGGCCAGCCCGCCGTGTGAGGGCGGGGCTGCGGGAGTGTATCTTGTAAGGCAGGCGAAGCGGCGGAATACGAAGATGGACAAAAGCACATGAATACAGGGCCTGACTATCTGCGCGCGATCAAGAAAAACCTCGAACAGGGTCGGCACCAGTGGAAACGCGGGGACAAGATCCTCCAGGCATTCGGCTATGTGCGGCGGCGGCAGGAGTTCGTGGAGCAGGTGAACCGCGAGCTCGACCGCCTCGGGATAGTCGCCATACCGCCCATCACCGCAGCTCTTGAGCTGGACGGATACACGTCGTTCAGCTTGAAAAACGGCGCGGGCATCGATGAGGACAGCTACACGGCGGTCTCCACGCCAGACATCCCGCCAGAGCCGATTGCAGAGGACGAGCAGGCCGAACTTGAACAGGCGGAGTTGGAAGAGGCTCCGAAGGTAGATGCAACAAATCCTGCGGACCTGGCGGTCACTGTCCGCAACCTCGAGTGCTCGACGAGGGTCCCAATGGCGGTGAACCCCAACGACTCTCTCCAGTCGGCACTGACGAAGATGCAGTTGAACGACTACTCGCAGCTCGTGGTGGCAACGGGTGAACGAGCGGTGAAGGGCGTGATTTCCTACCGCTCGGTTGCGCGGGAACAGCTCCATGGGCAGCCCAAAATCGTCGGCGACTGCCTGGAGAACCCACCGGAGGTCACGCTCAACGAGCCTTTGCTAGATGTGGTCGCACGATTCGAACAGTGCGACTGTGTGCTGGTTCGGGGCGACGACGGAAGGCTTTGCGGAATTGTGACGCCTGCCGACATCGCGAGGGAGTTCCACGCGATGACAGCGCCATTCCTGATCATCGGCGAAATTGAGACGCATCTCCGATGGTTCATCGATCGGGCACTGGACCTTTCGAACGTGACCATTTCCGCGGCGCCTCCGCCGGGCTCGGGACGGCTGCCCGCACGGGCATCAGATTTGTCGGTCGGCGAGCTTGAGCGGATCCTCGAGAACCCGGAGTACTGGGGCAAGGTAGGAATCGCGTACGACCGGACGGAGTTCTGCAAGGCGTTGGATGACATGCGCCGGTTTCGAAACCAGACGATGCATTTTGGCGACCCCCTCTCCCAGCAAGAGGTGAATCGTCTGCGGAATCTTGCGAACGCGCTGCGGGTGAGTTCGGCGGCGTCTGCAAAATCGAAGGGCGGGAAGGGCGCGTGAGGCGCAGAATTCTGGAGTCCGGCCAACGCGCTAGAGCGGCGATTCACCAAGGACGCGGGCTGCGTATGACGCAGCGCGGGCGACAAGGGGTGCGTGGGTGTGGCGGAGGTCTTGGAAGCGGACGGGGCCTTCGATGCCGGCACGTTGGATGAGGCGGACCCGATATGGAGCTTCCAGGCGTTCTGGGAGGCGCGGTAAGACTGGAGCCGGGCGATGCAATCCGCGGAGAGTGCTGTTCGAGTTCGGCACTTCGGTACATCATTGCTAGTATCGTGGTGCTTCGCCGCGAGACTTGTCGCATCCGGCTGGGTTGGGCCCGTCGCTGCGCGGCACACGAGGTGTCGATTGAAGATGGACACATCGAGGCGAGACGCCTTACGGAGAGCGATCAGCGAATACGACGCACAGGGGTGGCATCGCACCGGCACAGATGTCGACAATCGCTCTGCTGACTGGTTGTGTGCATGTCTGCGCGCCAGGAGGATTGACGGTCAGGTTGTCCAATTGCCCTTCGACCGTTTCGAGCCCGGCGCCGCCACGCTCGTGACGCGCGACCTTCATCTCGATGGCCTCCCGATGTTTGACGGAGGTACGACACCTCACGGCGGCATCCGTGGACGCCTCGGGCCAATTGGGAGCGACGCGCTGATAGGCGGGACGGTCGGCCGTCCCAATGCCGCCACCGAAGAGCTCCGCGAGGCACGTGAGGATGGCAGGCACGCGGTCATCGTTACGGTGTCGCACGATGGACAATCGGGCCTTGCGGTGACGAATGCTACCCGCTACGACCGGCCCTACGGACCTCCGGTCCTCCAACTCGGGAGCGAGCACCACGAAGTCGTGAGCGCGTTGTGCGAGGGAAAGGCCGAAGCGAAAGTCACGGTGCTCTGGCTGCGAGTGCCAGCCACCGCTAGTAACGTCGTCGGGTACATTCCGGGCCGAGATCCTTCGCTTAGCCCAATTGTGCTCATGAGCTCGCCGCATGGGCCTTCAGCGAGACGTCTACCTTGTCGCATCGACGGGTCACGAGCTCGGCTTCTGGGGTATGCACCGGTTCATGGAGACCGCCGACGCCCGAGTGCTCGACGCCGCCCTCTGGGTCCACTTCGGCGCATCCATCGGGGCCGCGGTCAATCCGCGGGCGATGTTTGCGGCATCAACCGAACCCTTGCGGAAGCTCACGGCAGCGATGGCCGCGGAAGCCGGGCTAACCGAGCTGAACTTGCTGGCGCCGCCGGCGGCACCCGCCGGCGAATCAGGGATCATCCACGCGCGCGGCGGAAATTACGTCTCATTTCTCGGCAGCAGTGACCACTTTCACCTGCAAACAGACCGTTGGCCCTCAGCGGTAGACCTCGATGTGGTCGAAAGCTACTGCGTCCTCGTTGCCGGCATCCTTGAAGATGTCGACCGTTCACCCGCTATCCTCGGCTGACCGCGCGCTGCTCCGAATTGACCTGCGACGTTCGGCCCCACGCGCCAGCGACAAAGCCCCTTGCCGCGCGGCCACGGCACCGGCCCGGCTCCGACTTCACTCAGCGCCGCACGGGCGGAGCCGCATCTCCTCGCAGAGCTCAACAAACGCCTCCCAGGCGGTGGAACGCCAGCCCGTGTCCCGGTAAGTCAGCACGAACGAACGCTTTGGTGCCTCCGCGAGTGCGAAGGTGCACAGTGACGGGTCGTCGGGCCTTACCGACACGCTCGCCACGACGGCCACCCCGAGTCCGACGCGCACAGCGTTCTTGATAGCCTCGTGGCTGGTCGTCGCGAACCGCACGCGTGGCTCTGCACCCCCTGCCGCGAACCAGTCGTCCACCAGTTCGGGGACGATGCGTCCTCCCCTGGAATGCAAGGAACGGCTCGTCTGCGAGCATCGACGGTGTCACCGGCTCGGCCATCGAGCCGAAGCGATGTCCCGGCGGCGCGATGCCAACCAAACGCTCCTCGAGCAATGGGACCTTGGTAAGGCCCAGCGTGCGGTTGCTCTTGCTGTGAAAGCCCAGGTCCACCGTTCCGTCGGCGACAGCAGCGTCAACCATTGAAGGGTCGTTGATGATCGACACGCCACACGTGATCCCCGGGTATCTGCCGGCGAACTCTGCACAGATACCCGGCACGACGAATTCGCCCGCCGTGGTCGCGGCGGCGATCGCGAGGTCCCCCGTCGCAAGCGAATCGTCGTTTGATAGTGCGCTGGTCAATGCATCGCTCTGTTCGAACACGCGCTGGCTGTGTTCATAGACGAGGCGTCCCGCGGAGGTCAAATGGACGCGTTTTCCAATTTGTTGAACCAGCGTGGCACCGGTTAGACGTTCGAGCTGCCGAACGTGCTGATGGACCGTCGGCTGGGCAAGGAAAAGCGTTGCACCGCCGCGCGTGTAGCTGTGGGCATCCGCCACGGCCACAAAGCTGCGCAGCAGGTGCGGAGGGAGATCAATCATTGTGCATCCCGTTCGTTTACATTGGAATGTTCGTAGTATACGTTCATCTCGACTCCACGTAGAATCAGCGGATGCCAGTAGATGCCCCTTCACGCCCGTCCGCACTAGCTGGGCTCCGAGTTATCGACTGCTCCACCGTGCTCGCCGGCCCGTTGGCGGCGACCTTTCTCGCCGAGTTCGGAGCCGATGTCATCAAGGTCGAGCTCCCGGCGGCGACCCTGCAGCCGCGCCAACTT
>JAFKFP010000073.1:14553-18020 GCA_017308185.1 bacterium
GCCATCGACCTTCGCCAGCCCGAGGGGCAGCAGCTGTTGCTGCGCCTCGTCGAGACGGCTGATGTGCTCATCGAGAACTTTCGGCCGGGCACGTTCGAACGCTGGAATCTCGGCCCTGATGTGCTCCTTGAACGCAACCCGCGGCTGATCATGCACCGGCTCAGCGCCTTCGGGCAGACCGGGCCCTGGCGCAATCGCACCGGGTACGACCGACAGGCACAGGCAATCTCTGGGGCAACGTGGGTCACAGGTCAGCCCGATTCCGAACCCGTCCGAAGCGGCTTCGCTACCGCCGATTACCTTGCCGGCATCTGGGGGGCATTCAGCATTCTCGTCGCCGCCTACTGGCGTGATGTGAACGAAGGCGCGGGACAGGTCTCGGACCTCGCTCTCTTCGAACCGATCTTCCGGGCAACCGAATCCTCGCTGCTCCACTACGCGCTTACCGGCGAGGTCCGTACGCGAACGGGAAATACCAACCCTCATGTGGTACCCGCAAAGAACTTCAAGACCAGCGACTCCGCGCTGATGGCGGTGAACGCCAACAATGACCGCCAGTGGGCACGCCTGGCCCGCATGGTCGGCCGTGACGACCTCGCGGAACATGAGGATTACCGCGGCCCTCGCCGCCGGGCTCACGCGGAGGAGATCTACAGCATCCTCGACGAATGGTTCGCCCGTCACACCCTCGATGAGGCGGAGCAGGCGCTGGCCGACGCCGACGTCCCGTTTGCGCCGATCCTCGATATCGCCCGCATCGCCGAGCACGAGCTGTTCCGCGAACGTGCGATCACCGATGTCCCACTTCCCGATGGCCGCCTCGGCCCGATGGTCGGCGTCTTTCCCCGCCTATCGAAGAGCCCTGGAGGGGTCACCGCAGCTGCTGCGATGCCCGGGCAACACACGCGGGAAGTGCTGGCCGCCGCCGGCGTCAGCGATGACGAGCTGTCGCGTCTCGAGCAAGCCGGCGTCATCGGCACCTTTTCCGCCGCGAACGACGATCCGGCAAGCAGCAACCGACGCGAGACATCAACGTCCAACACCAGTGGGGAGGCCTCATGAACACACGAAACGACAAGGGCGCATTCACGCGACGACGGCTCCTGGCAGGCGGCGGCATGGCCCTGGCCGGAGCAACAGCTCTGTCGCTCGTCGGCTGCGGAGACGACAACAACGGCAACGCGGGCTCACAGACACCGGGCGGTGCCGCATCACCTGGCGCATCCGCAACCACCTCAGAATCTCCGAAAAAGGGCGGCACGCTCAACGCCGCACAGACTGGCGACTCGAGCTTCAACACCGGCTACCCGTTCTCTGGCATCGCCGAGAACACGTACATCCAGCAGATCCCGGTGGAGCCGCTCATCCGCTACGCCGATAGCCTGAAGCCGACGATGGTCCTCGTCGACCAGTTCGACTATAGCGACGACGGCAAATCGCTTACGGCTCGTCTGAAGCCGAATCTCAAGTTCCACAACGGCCAGGCGGTCACGCCCGATGATGTCTTCCTCGGCGTCGAACTCATCAATGATCCCGCCAAGTTCGGCATCAAAGCAGCATTCCAGATGGCGTTCCTGGCCAAGAACGTCACGAAGATGGACGCGGTCGATGACCGCACCATGAAGTTCGAGTTTGCCGAAAAGCTTCCGAACATGAACGACTTCTTCGCGCAGCTGGCGGTCACGCAGCGCTCGAGCTTCGATGCCCTCAAGGCCGGCAAGGACGTCCAGGGGACAGGCCCGTTCAAGTTCGTTTCGTGGACACCGAACGTATCGATCTCGTTCGACCGCAACCCGGACTGGCACGGTGCGGGCGATGCCGGCCAGCCCTACCTCGACCACATCGTTGTCAAGGAGTTCGCGGACGCCCAGTCGGAAGCGCTCGCCTACCAGGCCGGTGACATCGACCTCATGCTCGGCGCCGACCCTACGACCGCTATCAACTACAAATCCAAAGGCCTCACCTCCGTGGCGCCGAAGACCGGTCTGACCTACTGCGGGATGAACGTCACGAACCCGATGCTCAAGGACAAGCGTGTCCGTGAAGCACTTTTCCTCGCCGTCGACCGCCAGCGCTTCGTCGACGAGCTGCGCAACGGTTTCGGTGACGTCACCTGCCAGCCGTGGCCGAAGACGTCGCCCGCGTTCGACCCGGCGCTCGAAAGCGCCCATTACGATCCCGATAAGGCGAAGTCGCTGCTGCAACAGGCCGGCTTCAGCCAGGATAAGCCACTCCCGCTCAACTCTCGCTCGCCTTCATTCGACAACGCGGCAGCGCTGCTGAAGCAGAACTTCGAGGCGGTCGGCGTGAAGGTCGAAATCGTCCCGATGGAGGCGAACGCGTTCACGGCGATGCTGCAGAAGCGTGGCTTCGAGGGTCTCTGGGCCACGACACATGCCTACAGCGACCTCGCGCCAGTAACGAACCTCGAGGTCACGTTCCCGTATCGCATCCCGAACATCAGCTATTACGACACGCCCGAGTACGAAGCGATTATCAAGGCGCTCAAGCAACTCGATCCGCTCAGTGACGAGGCCAAGCAGCAGTACAAGGCGTTCAACGATCTGTTTATTAACGATCCGTGGCTCATCCCAATGTTCCCGGCGGCTCGTGTTGACCTGGTCAGCTCGAAGGTGCGTGGCTACGGAGAGTACTTCGTAACCCCGAACGACTCGCCGAACTATGCCAAAATCTGGAAGACCAGCTAGCGACTCGGAAGGCAGATGGCAGGATACGTCCTAGGAAGAATTGCGCAGGCCATTCCGGTGCTGTTTCTCGCCAGCATCGGGGTGTTCCTCGTGCTGCGGCTCGTGCCTGGCGACCCGGCGACGATGCTCGCCGGCCAGGACGCTACCCCTACCCAGGTCCAACAGATCCGGGAGGATCTCGGCCTGACCGACCCGCTGCCCGTGCAATACGGACGCTGGATAGACCAGCTGGCGCACGGCAACCTGGGAAAGTCGCTGAGTAGCGGCCTCTCCGTCAGCCATTTGCTCGCGTTGTCGTTTCCGCCAACGCTCGAACTCGCCATCGCCGCTTATCTCGTCGCGCTGCTGATAGGCATTCCCCTGGGAGTGCTTGCCGGCTCCCGCCCGCGAGGCTCATGGGACTGGATCCTGTCGGGCTATTCAGTGTTCACGCTCGGGGTCCCACACTTCATGTCTGGGATCCTGATGCTGTTGTTCTTCACCGTCTGGCTGCACTGGTTCCCAACCGCTGGCCGCGTCGCTTTCACCAGCAATCCGCTCGAATCGATCAAATACCTCGCGCTCCCTGCACTCGCACTGGGATCCGGCGTGGCGGCCGTGCTGGCCCGCTACACGCGCACGGCTCTCGCGGACGTGATGGGAATGGATTTCATTCGCACTGCCCGCGCGAAGGGCCTCGAGCCGCGCGTGGTTGTCGTCCGTCACGCTCTTCGAAACGCGCTCGTCCCGGTGATAACGATCAGCGCGCTCCAGATCGGC
>JAFKFP010000097.1 GCA_017308185.1 bacterium
GCACCTATGAGCACGTCCGGCCGGAGATCGTCGGCAACCTGTGCCCAGAGTGGCATGGGGCTCGACCGATCGAGCGGCAAGGTCACCCACCGCTGCCCTTTCCGAGGACCAACGAGCCAACGAGCATCAGGAATACGAACGCCGTAATGGCGACGAATGCCCGGTCACGCTCGTGCGCGAACGCGATGATGGAAACGCCGACACGCATCACAGGAGTAAGGATAAGCAGATAGAGGCCGATCATGACAATCGCGCCGCCCTGAAAGTCAAGAAGGCCGTGATAGATCGCGGCGGGAGTCGTGGGGAAACCGGCACTCGCGCCGGTCACGCGATGATAGGCATCGGCCGACGTGAGGTAGTCCGGGTGGCTGATGAACGTCACGATGGTGCCGGCAATGATAATAGCGATACTGATCACCACGCCCACACGCAGAAGCACGCTGATCGCGAGCTCAGTCTGGCGTACTTTGCGGTCAATCTCGGCTTCGCGCTCAGCGGCAGCAATAGCATCGGGTCGTTCCTGCAGGATGGCCATCAGATCCCCTTCATCAGCATTTCAATAGATACCCAAACGAGCACGAGCACGAAGATCACGCGGATGACGGAGCTCTGGGTACGGCCAAGTAGCCGCGAACCTGTGGTCGCGCCGCCGAGCACACCGGCAGCGACCGGGGCGGCGATAAACGGGTTGATATCGCCGCGAGCGAAGTACACGCCCGCACTGGCGGCAGCCGTAACGCCGATCATGAAGTTACTGGTGGCGGTCGAGACTTTGATTGGCAGGTGCATGGCAAGGTCCATGGCGGGCACTTTCAATGCCCCCGAGCCGATGCCGAGAAGCCCGCTGGTGATGCCTGCGATGTACATCAGGCCGAGCCCAATCGGTGTATGCGTGACGCGGTAGTCGACCTGCTGCTTTGTGGCTTCATCGTAGTAGCCGCCATGAAGGTTGAGGCGTTCAGCGAGGCGATCATGAGGGACGAGCGCCGCGACGAGTTCATGGCGCTTGCGGAACATCACCACTGCCGAATAGCCCATCAACAGGGCAAAAATGATGTAGAGCCAACGGGGATTGATGATGCCTGCGACGAGTGCGCCCGTGATTGCGCCAGTGGTCGTTGCAATTTCGAGGAACATCGCGACGCGAAGGTTCGTCATGCGCTCACGCACGTAGGCAGCCGCAGCGCCGCTCGACGTGGCGATGACGGAGA
Organism: bacterium; assembly: GCA_017308185.1. GTDB lineage: Bacteria > Chloroflexota > Dehalococcoidia > Tepidiformales > Tepidiformaceae > JAFKFP01. Next base: position 1,212 of record JAFKFP010000097.1, read on the forward strand.
CGATCGAAGCCCCAATGGCGAAACGGATGTCGATGCCGAGGAGGAGTGTGAGGGCCGGTACCACGATGATGCCGCCCCCGATGCCAAGCAAAGAGCCGAGAAACCCGGCGCCAAGCGCGATGAGAAAGGTCACCAGGACGAACTCGATCGGCGTCATGGCTGAATTGTACGTACATTCGGATGTTAGAACAATAGCGCCCAATTCAGGTCGCACATCCCAACCACGCCGCGGGAGTCCGGCTAGAAGGCGCCGTGGCGGCCTGCGCCCTGCGCGAAGCGAGTCGCACCTTCACGGGTCTCCCCGGAATCGATCACTTCGCGCCCCCGGCGGTATTCGTTATTCAGCGCCTGGGGAAGACCCATCGACCACTGCTCGTATGCCGAGAGGCGATCCGACCGCAGGCAGCCCTGCGGGAACGCGGCGAGTTGATGGGCGAGTTCGAGCGCCCCTTCGAGAGCGGCGCCGGGCTCGGTGATGCGATTCGCGAGGCCAATGCGCAGCGCTTCGTCACCGCTGACTCCGCGGCCGGTGAGGATCATGTCCATTGCATGGCTGTGCCCGATAAGGCGCGGGAGACGGATCGTGCCACCATCCACCAGCGGGACGCCCCAGCGACGACAGAAGACGCCGAACACTGCGTCGCGCGCCGCCACGCGCATATCGCACCAGCACGCGAGTTCGAGTCCACCGGCAACGGCGTAGCCCTCAACCGCGGCGATAACGGGTTTCGAGAGCAGCATGCGGCTCGGGCCCATTGGTCCGTCGCCTGACTCTGCGGTACGGTTGCCACCGCCCGAACTCACTGCCTTGAGATCGGC
>JAFKFP010000074.1 GCA_017308185.1 bacterium
GAAACCACTCGAAGCAGCCGGGCTGCGCGTGAGCGGCACATCGCCGGATAACTCACTGGTCGAGATTTCGGAGCTTGTGGACCACCCCTTCATGTTGCGGAGCCAGTTCCACCCGGAGCTACAGAGCCGTCCCAACCGGCCGCACCCACTGTTTAAGGCATTCGTCGCGGCCGCACTGCAGTATGAGGCGGGCATCGTGAGTGAGGTCGCGGCGGCCACGGCCGCGAGCTGAGCATGCTGCCGGCCGGTGACAGGGCACTGATGCGCGCCCTATAGTAGTGACTATGACAGCACTCTCGCATCGCACGGGCGGGCGGATTAGCGCGGAGGACGCGGCGGCGCATCTGGCCGAGCTACTCGAGCACGTGCGCGAAGGCGTCAGCTACACGATCACCGGGGCCGATGGGCGCGCAGTCGCCAAACTCGAACCCGCGCCGTACGAGCCAACGGACGAAGAGCGTGAGCGGGCCTGGCAGCAGCTGTTGGCCAGGTTGGAGTCGCAACCCGCTATGAACGCGCCCGCCTGGACCCGCGAAGAGCTATATGAGCGGTGAAGGCCGACATCGCTGTCGATACGAACATCCTCGCGTATGCCGAGGGGGTTGGCAGCGATGACAGGCGCACGAAGAGCGATTCGCTCTTGCGACGTATACCTCGCGAGCGAATAGTGATCCCGGCGCAGGTACTCGGCGAGCTATTCAATGTGCTGCTACGGAGCGGACGCTCCCGCACCGAGGCCCGGCGAGCCACGACTGAGTGGCGGGCCAACGTGGACGTTGCCCCCACCTCCGGTGCAGTTCTCACCGCTGCCCTTGAGCTCGCTGTGCAGCACCAGCTACAGATCTGGGATGCGATCATCCTCGCTGCCGCGGCTTGGGCGGGATGCACGCTGTTGCTCTCTGAAGACTTCCAGCATGGCTTCGCGTGGGGCGCCGTGACCGTCGTCAACCCGTTCGCCGAGCCGCAGCACCCGCTGCTCACCAGTGTCGTCATCGGACAGTAACGAACGCTCGCCCGCGTCAGCCAACCCCGCGCGCTGCCCGCGTCTGCTCCATCTGTGCGCGAGCCTGGGCGGTCATGCGGTCTATCGTCTCGAGCAGCTGAGCGCCAGACAAGCGTGTACGAGCGTCCCGAATCGACTGCACGCCCTGGCCCTCTGGGGATGTCGGGCTGTAGGCGCCACGGTCGGCGAGGCCGCCGTCGACGAGGTTGTAGGTGCCGGTGATGTACTCGGCTTCGTCGCTCGCGAGCCAACAGACCATCTTGCCAATATCGGCCGGGTAACCGACGCGGCCGGCCGGGATGTGGCGCTCGGTCATCACACGGTCGTCGCCTTCGCCGACGAGGCCGGCGGCGAGCGGCGTATCGATAATGCCTGGGCCGATGCAGTTCACGGTGATGCCGAACGGCGCCAGGTCCTGTGCCCAGCAGCGGGTCATCATGCGGACGCCCGACTTGCTCGCGCAGTAGGCGAAGAGCACCGCGGATGGACGCTCGGCGGCGAGCGAGGCGGTGGAGATGATGCGTCCGCCCTGGTTCTGCTTCACCATCTCGCGGGCGCAGGCCTGCACGGTGAGGAAGACGCCCTTGAGGTTGACGTCGATCTGTTCGTCCCAGTCTTGTTCGGTCATCGTCAGGATGCCGCCGCCGCGGCCGATGCCTGCATTGGCGAAGGTGATGTCGAGGCGGCCGAGTTCGCGGACGCACGCAGCGGCCATTTCGACCATAGACTCGCGGTTGCGGACATCGCCCGTAAATGCGCCAGCCTTGCGTCCGAGTGCGCGCACTTCAGCGGCTGTCGCCTCGGCACGCCCATCGACGACATCCATGCAGAAGACATCGGCGCCGGCTTCGGCGAGTGCGAGCGCGCTTCCCCGGCCGATGCCGCTCCCTGCGCCCGTAACGAGCGCCACCTTCCCCGTAAGATCGAGCATGACCACACCTCCGAATGTGTTTCGAGCAGGCGAAGCATACCCGCGGCGCGAGCATTCGCAAACCCCGCACACTACACTTGCGCGGTGGGACGAGGTCTGAGCCGCCGGAAGGCTATCGCAGTGGGCGCCGCGGCCGCTTCCGGCGCGGCGCTGGCCGCCCTCGGCATCGAAGCCTGGCCACGGAGTAGCACCGGGTCGCCGCCGCTCTCGGCGACGGCAGTCGGAGGTTCGCCAACAGCTCAGCTTCCCATAGCGACTGCCACGGCAACCATCCCTCCCACAGAGACGCCTCTCCCTCCAACTGCGACTTCGACCGCCACGCCGCCCCCACCTACCGCCACGCCCACCCCCTACGCGCGGCCATCCTGGCTGCCAGGCCAGATGCGGCAGCTGGTGTACAGCGTGCGGACGGATGCTCCGCTGGTCGCGCTCACCCTGGATGACGGCTGGTCTGAACGATCACGGGTGCTCGATACGGTGCTGGCGCAACATCTGCAGCTCACCTTCTTCCTCACGGGCGGGGCCGTGAGGACTGACCGAGCATTCATCGCGGAAGCGCTCAACGCGGGCATGGAGATCGGCAACCACACCATGGACCACGCGGACCTCACGCTGAAAAGCGTGACGGCCATTCAACAGGACCTGGCCGACTTTGAGGCGCTCGTCGCAGCGGCTGTGCCCGGCGCCACCACCCATCCCTACATGCGCCCGCCGGGAGGGGCCGTGAACCAGGTGGTCGCCGATGCTTCGGCGGCGGTGGGCTATCGCCCCATCAACTGGAGTTCGTCATCGGGTGATGGCTCAGCATCGACTACCCCCGACCAGATGGTGGCGAATGCGCTCTCGCGCGCCGTGCCCGGGGCAATCATCCTGATGCATTTCGGTCCGCGTGCGTTGGTCGCGATCCCGCCACTGGTCCAGCAGTTGCGTGCAAAGGGCCTCGAGCCGGTGTCGCTCTCGCGGCTATTCGCTGCAGCACAGGGGACATAGGCGGTCGCGCCGCAGGTGGCCATGGGTTTGCCCCGCACTGGTGTGCGGATCTATCGCGAAAGCTGTGACTGGCACTGACAGCAGCCGGGCTCGCGCGGTATCGTTCGCGCATGCTGAATACAGATGTCGCAACCGTTGCTGCCAGAGCTGAAGCGCTGCGCGCGCTCCAATCAACCGGTTCGTTCCTCGTTATGCCGAATGCATGGGATGCTGCGAGCGCCCGGATCTTCGCGAAAGTGGGGTTCGCCGCGATTGCGACCACGAGCGGCGGCGTGGCCCAGGCCGTGGGTTACGAGGACCATGAGAACGCACCTGCCGATGAGATGCTCGCAGCTGCGGGACGGATTACGCGGGCGGTCGATATCCCGGTGACGGTTGATTTCGAGGCGGGCTATGGACTCCCGGCGGGGGAGGTAGCGCAGCGGCTCATCGAAGCAGGCGCGGCGGGGATGAACATCGAGGACACCGATCATCATGGCGGTTCGCCGCTGGTCGAAGCAGAATCGCACGCTCAGCACCTGGCGGAGATCAAAGCCGCGGCGCGAGCCGGCGGGGTTAACCTCGTGCTTAATGCGCGCGTGGACCCGTTTATTCAGCGGCTCGGCACACGCGAGGAGCAACTCGCAGAGGGCATCCGGCGCGGGAGGCTCTATTTGGATGCCGGTGCGGATTCTATCTACCCGATCGGTGTCACGGACGAAGCGACGATCGCAGCGCTCGTCCAGGCGCTGGGGCCGATCAATGTCATGATGTGGCCCGGCGCATCACCATCGCTGGCGAGGCTGAAGGAGATTGGCGTACGACGCGTGACGTATGCCACAGGGATCTTCCGACGCCTCTACGCGCAGTTGGAAGAGGTCGCGAACGGGATCTACAGCGAGGCCAACGGGGCGTAAGCGTCAGCCCTGCTGCAGGAACTCCACGTTGTTGCCATCCGGGTCTTCGACTATCGCGATGCGCACGCCCGGCCGGATATCTCGCGGCGAGACGAGGACTTTGTAGCCGGCGGTCCCGCACGCATCGGCGAGTTCGTCCAGGTTCAAGACAGAGATGGTGAAGTAGCGGTAGCCGGTCGCCCCACGGATGCCGCCGGCGGGCGCTTCCGCAGGCGGCGCGCTGTCGAGTTGCACGAGCTTCAGCAGGGTTGTCCCGCACATCACGCGGTGCATCGTGCCCCCGCCCGGCATAGGCGTGTCGGCGACGTGTTCGAGTCCGAGCGTATCGCGGTAGAACGCGAGCGCCTTCTGTCCGTCCTTCACGACAATTCCGAGGTCGATCGAGTCTTTAGCGAGTGAAGCTCCCATAAGCGTGCCTCCGGGGGTGTGTGGGCCGAACTCTATCACCCCGGTGCCACTGTGCGCTTGGTGTTAGCGGCCAGCGGGGTGGACGTTGCGATGCCAACACCTGTCACGGAGGCCGTATGCCTGTTGCGCTATCGTCATCCCTTATTGCACACCAGGCGGGGAGACGCCGCCAACCGATGGTGAGTGTGGCCGCGTCATCGACACGTGGCGGCGCCGAGATCTTGCGCTGGGAGGAGCGTCACTCGGATGCGGCGGTGGCGGCGCCGTTCGCGGCCGCTCTTGCCACGAGTGGCACGCTGCTGCGGGTGCGGAACGCCGCGGGAAGTCTCGAGGTGGCCCGGACCACGTCGCCCGAGAGTGCGGGCGCGGTCTTCGATGCGTGGAGCGCACTCGGCACGGTGGCCGCAGGTACTCCAGTAGCAGTAGCAAGCCGCAGCGCGGAGACCGTGCTCGTGAGTTGCCCGGCGGACGGTGCGGCGATCGAGGTACGCATATCGGCAGATGACGGAGCGACCTGGAGTGCGCCCGCCGGCATTGTCACCGAAAGTGCGGCCATCGGGGCGGTCGCCCTCGCGCTGAGTCCGACTGGCGACGCCTGCCTCTTCTATGTCGTCGGCGCTGGGACAGGCATCAAGCGGTTGCGCCGTTCAGGCGGCGCGTGGGCGGCCGCCGGGACTGCCTGGACGAACGCACCCCTCGTGGCTTCGATCACCGGTATCGCGGCCTGCCACGACGGCGCGGATTACGTGCTCGTCGTCACTGGCACGGACGCTGATGCAGCGCCGCGGGCCTGGTCGGTGCGGATGGGCGATGGCGGCATCCCGGCAGACGCCTGGAGCGGGCTGACTGTCGTCGCGGATGCGGATGCGGCTTCGACGGTGGCGTTCTGGGAGCCATCGGTGTTGGAGTACGGCGGGGATTTTCATGCAGCTGTCACACGCGAGGAGGCGGGTCATGTGCCATCGCGGACGACGATTTCGATGCACACGCTCCATCTCGCAGGGAGCGACTCGGCCTGGACTGAGCCCGCGCCCATTCGGGATGCGGCCGCGGGCGGGTTGGCCTTCGCGGGGACTTCGAGCAATCGTGCGTGGGCAGGGTCTGTGGCGCAGGTGTATGGCGCGGCGATGGGGATGCAGGCCGACCTGACCGCATCGCTGGTGTCGCTTGCATGGGTGATGGCGGCCGGGGCCTCGCGTGCCGAGTTCGAGTTCGATGACCGGGCGGGCGTGCTGCCGGGTGAGGCGCTGGCCGTGGGAAACACGCTCGCGGTCGATCACGGCTACCGCTCGGGCGCGGAGGGCGCCGCGGAGTACGGCCTGTCACTCGACTTCGTGGTCTCCGAGGTCACGCTTGGTTCGCGTGATGGGCGCCGGCACGTCCGGGTGCGTGCCGATGGGCCATGGGAAGAGCTTGCGCGCTGGCGCTCGATGGATAGCTGGCAGGCGGCCGCGGACGACTACACGCGTGACACGCTGTTCGCGCGCCTCGCGGCGAAAGCGGGCGTGACGGCGATTGCGCGGGGAGCGCCGGTGGCGCCGCCGGCTGGATGGAGCACTTCGGGGATGGCGCTCGTGCTCGCGCCGGGGGAGAGTGGCGCAGCTGCACTCCGCCGGCTGATGTTGGGGGCCGGCGTGGCGGCGCTCCATACTGGGAGCGCGCTCGCGGTGCGGGGCCTGCCCGACGGTGAAAGTGCCGCGTGGGACCTGGGCGGTGCGGGCGGACACCCGCTGTCCACCATCACCCTCGAAAACCATGCCCCGGCCGGATGGCTGCGGCTGCAGGGCGACGGACGTTACGCTGAGGCATTTGATGGCGCTGCCGAGTCCACCGGCCGCGCACTCCACGATATGACTGCGGCGAGCGACGCCGACGCTACTGCGCGCGCAGAGGCGCTCCTCAGGCATGCATCCACCGCGATCCCGCACGCACGCATGGTGCTGCCGTTCCATGCGGGGATCGAACTATGGGACGTGGTCTCGGCGACGGCCGCAGGGGCCGGGTTCAGTGGAGAGCCGCTGCGCGTCACCGAGTTGGCCATGCGCTATCGGCGGGGCCCGGGCGGCGCCCGCTACGACACGTTGCTGACGCTCGGAGGTGTGCAATGACATTGCTTCGCGGCACAGTGGCCGGGTTTGATGTGGGTACCTACCGGGCCGACGTGTGGGTCGATGGTTCGGCCACGCGGCTCACGCGCGGGATCGCGGTAAACCGTGCCATCACGGCGGACGAACTCACCGCCGGCCGCCGGGTGCTCATCGACACGGCCGGATTGCCTGGTCCGGGCCAGTTCGTGCTCGTGGCTGTGTGGGAGTGAGTTATTGCCCGGCGGGCGGCCCGAGGACGGAGGCCTCAGGCCCGAAGCGTTGCACGTACGTGGGGTGGACCTCCGCCCATCGCGCCGTCGGGGCTTCCGTGCCGGCCAGGTGAGCTTCCAGTGCATCGAAGCAGGAGTGCCAGCCAGCCGCATCACGCGCGGCCTTGCCGAGCGGCGTGAATGTATCCGTGAAGGTGAGCACCGTGCCATCGCCGTCGGGGGTGAGCACCGTGCCATCGCCGTCGGGGTGGAGTTCGAAGCGCAGGTAGTCGTCCGGGCCCCAGGCGAATTCGAGCAGGACGGCGGGTTCGCAGGCCACCATCGCGCCCTCGAACCCATCGGCCTCGCCGTGACGGAAATTGAAGCGCAGAGTGGCGCCGGCGGCGAACTCGGCCTCGATCGTCGTGGGGAACCAGGCCGCCAGGCCGTCCGCCTCCGTGAGAGCGCGCCACACCTTTTCCGGCGCGTATGGAAGCCGGCGCACAAAGCGTAGCTGGCAGCGGTCGCCGTCGCGTTCGAGTTCTCCGTAGTCCATGGGAAGTCTCCTATTCGGGCAGGTCTTGCATGGTTTCGAGGTGGCGTTCGAGGTCATCGAGCCGTTCGGACCACATACGCCGGTATGGCGCGAGCCAGGCGTCGATTTCGCGCAACGGTCCGGGGCAGATGCGGTAGATGCGCCGTTGGGCCTCAATCCGCGATTCCACCATCCCGGCATCGCGCAGGACGCGCAGGTGTTTCGAGGCCGTGGGCTGGCTGATGGTGAGAACGTCCACGAGTTCGCCAACGGGCCGTTCGCGCACGCGAAGGAGGTCCAACATCTGCCGCCGGGTGGGCTCGGCGATAACTTCGAAGGGGGCCATGGCGCAGAATATGCCTCAACGAGCATATGCCTGTCAAGCAATACACCGGAAAAGGTGTCCGCTCAGGGGCGGCGTACGGCCCCTACGACTGCACCGTGCCACGCGTGCGCCGGTCCATCGCTGTGTTTGCGGACGTGGTTGTCCCGGGCACATTCGTGGGCGTTGGTGTGGCCGACCCAGACTCAGTGACGATCCCGGTTAGCGTGGGCCCGGCGGCTTTGCCGACTTCGCTCCCGCCCACGGAAATGGTGACGATCGAACTCGAATCGGCGGGACAGAGCGGTGCCTGGTGCTGCAAGCGGTCCGTGACGGGCCCTCTGACCGGGCAGGAAGCGGGGACGAGCGCCTGGCCATACCACTTCTGGTGGAGCGCGTTGAGGTCGGCCACGGCGCTCACCTGGCCGCTCTTCAGATCGACCTGGTAGAGCTGCGCGGGGACCTGCACCGAGGCATCGCACGATGACTGGGCATCGGGTCGGGTGGCGTAGATGAGCACATCACCATCGGGCGACCATTCGACGGGCGTGTAGAGCGGCGTGGCGTCATCGGTCTGCCAGATGACCTTGTCGGAATCAATCTCGTGGACGGAGAGGTGGTGGCCGGCGAGCCGGCCTTTCGTGCAGACGAGATTATCGATGACCGCCCAGGTATCGCCGGCCGGGGCGAGCCAGGTAGGCCCCGACGGTTGCGCGACCTGCACGGCGCCATCGACCGAGACGATGGCGCTCGATGCGGTGTGGCCTTCTTCATCCGTCGCGCCACCGATCACGAATGATGGTGTGCCGCGGCCCGGCGGCTGCCAGTGGACATCGGCGAACGTGCCCTGGAAATTGGCGAAGCGCGGATCGCCGATACCAAGCGTGAGGGCGCGGCCGCCACTCACGAGGTAGTTCACGCGGACGATGGCGGTTGCGGCGTTTTTCGCCTCGGAGCGGGCGACGATCGCGAGAAGCGCGCCATCGGCGGAGACATCCATATCGAGGACTTCGCCGCTGGCTGGTGCGACGTAGATGGAACGGGGGGCGGAGCCATCGAGCCGCTGGCTCGTCACCCGGCGCTGCGTGGCGGTGATCACCTGTCCATTGGCAAGGGCGGCGCGTATCGGCGGGTCATCCTTCGTACCGAAGCCGAACGAAGCGACCTGCTTCCCCTGCGTCACGTCGTAGACGTGCACCGTGCGGGCGGGTACGGCCTGATCGCCGGTGGCCGTGGCGCCGGCGGTTGGGCTGGCGCCCGCGCCCACATCGGCATTGGCCGTGTAGACCACAAGCGTATCGCCCGGGATGACGGTGCCGCCGCCGGGTAGCGGGATGGTGGTGGGTGCGGCTGTGGGCGAGTCCGTGGGCGTAGCCGAAGGTGTCTCAAGCGTGCACGCTGCGAACGTCAGCGCGGCAACGGCGAGCATAGCAGTAGCGGCAAGGAAGCGGCGGCGCACCGTCCGATTGTCGGCGCGTGCGCTGGCGGTGTCGACTGCGCGTGTGCGGGCGGTGGTAGGGCGTAGGGGCGAAGCGGTGCCATCGCGGCGAGGCCCCGCCAGGGCCGGCGTAAAGCGCGGCGTGCCACGCGACCCCTTGGGCTACGAGTCGTACTCGAAGATCCGTCTTAAGTCTGAGGCGGAAATCGGCCAGAAGGAGTTGACACGGCCTCTAAAGTGAACGATGATTCATTCAGTGAATGAACATTCATTCCCACGGAGGTGTAAGATGCTTGAAGAGATGCTGATGAACGCCCATGGCAAAGAGGTCGACGCCGCTGCCCGCACCATCGAGCAGCGCATGGCCCTCGAAGAGTTCTCCCGCGTAGAACGGCTGGAGCGCGCAATCGAGAAAGCCCGCACCCACATCCATTGGGGCGGCGGCGTGACAACCGTCGGTTCGCACCGCTAAACTCCGGCATCGGAACGAGGGTGTCTATGGCGAGGGTTTCCGGCGCGCACCTGGCTGCGCGGAGGCAAAGCATCATGGTTGCCGCCTCGGAGGTCTTTTCGAAAAAGGGCGTCGAGGCAGCAACCATGGCGGAAATAGCCGCCACGGCCGGGATTTCGCCGGGCGCCATCTACCGCTACTTCCCCGGCAAGGAAGAGCTGGCGCGATGCTGTATGGAGGAGGGCGGCGAAGCCGTCGATTCCGAATGGATGACCGCTCCTGAGCCTGGCCGCCCGGGCATGCCGTTCAACGAGTTGGCCCGCAAGACCGTCGCCGCACTCGATGAGCCGATGCAACGCGCAGCCACAACGCTCTACCTCGAACGTGTGCTCCAGGCGGTGTTCGCCGACGATGACGGTGTCACGATGGAGGAGTTCAACGAGCAGCGCCAGCACATTTGCGCCGGGATCGCCGCCCGTTTGCGGTTCGAGCAGGCCGAAGGGCGGCTCGCGGCTGAACTCGATTGCGATGCGCTCGCCGGGATGCTGTACTCCTTCTACATCGGCGCGCGCATGATCAAACTGGTCGCGCCGGAATCGGATGTGAACGCCCAGGTGGAACAGATCATTACGCTCTTCGCGGCCGCCACCACGAGAAAAGCCGTCGCGGCCGGCGCACTGGCGCACTGATCCGCTGTCTGCGCCTCTCCCCTGCATCCCACTCACTTTTCGAAGGGAGTGGGATGCTTCTTTGTGGCGAGCATGCGCGTCCCCGTGCCGAAACACCTTAGATGTGCCGGGCGCCCGCGGTGAGTTCCACCGTCACGATATCGCCCGGGCCGATGGCCTCGCGACGGCGGACGTCCAGTTTCACGGGCAAGAGGTATCCGCCATCCTTCGGGAAGAGCGACGTGGTGAACGGCGTGTCGCCGATCCGGGCACGCACGGGGATGACGCCCCAACCATACGTGAGCACGCCCGACGCGGCGCGGATCATCGCGGCCGGGCCTTCCGGCAGGGCGATGAAGTGGTGCGGCGCCGGGCCTCGCCACTCGATGATCGTGCCGCTGAACTCGAACTCCACGGTGGGCCTCCATGCAGCGGCCGGGCGCGCCGGCCAGGCGCTCGTTCGTGCGGATCGCCCGTGCAGGCTACCATATCGGCATGGGCCTATTCGCTAACCTGCAGAATCAGATCCAGCACCTGGTGGAGCGCGCGGGCGGGCGCAAGAATCTTCTCTTCATCGTTATCGGGATCATCATCGCGGGGATCGTGGCCGTGGGCTGGGGCCTGAGCGAGTTGCAAACCTCGCAGGCCATCGTCATGGTCGGCAACCTCATCTGACGCGCGGTCGCGGGTGGGGGTACGGCGAGCGAGCCTGGTGTAACAGCTCGCGCGCCATACCCGCGTGGATCAGGACCGGCGTTCGGCCTCCGGCTCCGCTCGCAGAATCCCGGCGCTCGCGAACAGCATCCAAACCAGCCAGGCGATGAACCCCGGCAGCGCGACGCCCATGGATGCCATGCTTCCGCGCACGGCCGGGACAACTGGCATGGCGCCGACGATCAGCAGGATCGCCCCAACGGGCCCGGCGATGCGGAACCAGCCCGGCACGAGTCCGGCGTCGGCACTGGCCAGGGAAAGCCCGAAGAGTGCCACGCCGATGGCAGTGAAGTTCAGCGTGAAGAACGCCATGTGCACCGACCACAGCCCTTCGACGACGTGCGGTGCGCCCGAAAGTGCCTGCGTGCCGGTGAGCGCGGCCTCGATCGCGACGCTCGCCGTAAAGCAGGCGACGATCCCCGCCACACCGAGCAACCCGGTGCGGGCGAGCCAGCCCCATTGCCCATCAACTGAACGGCGATAGACCGCCCCGGTGAAGATGAGCAGCGCGGCCATTTCGATGACGAACAACGCGAACACGAACTCGATGAGGCCGCGGTGACCGTCCAGGCTCGAGAGGATCGTGCCACCGCTGGCATCGGCCGCGGGGTCGATCGCTGCGTGCACGACGTTCTGGAACACCACTCCCGCCACAAAGACGATGCCCGCTACGCCTGCGAGCCGCTCACCGCGCCAGCGCGCGCGGGCTGTAGGTGCGGTGTCCGATAGGATGGATGCGGTCATTGCGATGCCCTCCCGGATGCATAGCGTGGATTTAGGTGGAATACTACTCCAATGAGTGGAACGTATGTCAAGTGAAAGACCGCGCAACCGTCGCGAAATCCAGGCAGAAGCGACGAGGCGCGATATCGTGGCTGCTGCGCGAAAGCTGTTCGCCGAGCGCGGCTACGGCGCGACGACGGTCGCCGAGATTGCACGAGCGGCCCGCGTTTCGCCGCAGACTATTTACGACAGCGTTGGCTCGAAAGCACGCATCATTGCGCTCCTGAACGACCTTGTTGATGCCGAAGCCGGCGTTGGCGAGTTAGCGGCAGGTCTCGCGACCGCGGACGACGCATTCGCGGTGATGCGGATACAGGTACAGATTCCGCTGCGGATCCTGCACCGCTGCGGGGACATCGTGCGCGCCGCAACCCAGGCCGGGGCGACCGACCCGGAACTGGCTGCGGTCCGCCGGGAGGGGCAGCGGCGGCACGCGTCGGGATGCGAGCGCGTGGCAGCCCGGCTCGAACAGATGCACGCGCTGCGTATCCCGCTCAACGATGCCGTGCTCACGCTCACAGCCCTGACGGACGTTGTCTGGTGGGCGATGCTCGAGGATGACTACGGGTGGAACCCGCCACGCATTGCCGAGTGGGTCGAGGACTCGCTCAAGCGGCTGTTGTTCGCCGTGCCGGACGCCGCGCCCGGAACGTGAGCGCCGCCATGCACAGGAACATGACGCCGATCGCGGCGAACCCCGCGCCCGGGGTGGCAATGCCTATCACGAAGGCGGTGATGGCCGGGCCCGCAACAGCGCCGGCGCCCTCGATCGCCATGAGGGTGCCGATGACGAGGCCCCGGTCGCGCGTGCTCCCGTATTCGATGACGACGGCCGCAACGATAGGCCCAATCGCGCCGAGTGCTGCCGCGGGCGGGATTGCTACGAGCACCGCCAGCGCTGGCACCGAGATGAACGAGAGGGCCAGTGTTCCCCCGGCGGCGATGACAGCCATGATCGTGAGTTCGGTCATGCGGCGTTCCGGCCGGCTACGACGCGATGCCACCCAGAGCCCGGTAACCGCCGCAATGCCGGCGGGCGTGAGGACGAGGATCGTTTGGAGCAGGTCCAGCCCGAGCGTGCGTTTGGTGTATGGGCCATAGGCCGCGGCGATGGATGAGACCGCCGCGAAATCGGCGAGGACGATGGCCCCGAAGAGCGCCACGGCCGCGATGCGCTCGCTGATCGCGATGCGCGCGTGGCCGTCATCGTCGCGAACGATACTCCTGCCGCCGACCACCGGCATCCCCTGGAAGAGGAGCGGTGTGATGACCAGTACGAGGCTGACGCCGAACGCGGCACGCCACGGCGTGAAGTGGGCCAGCTCCGCCGGCTGGGTGCGGGCGACCAGGTGGTAAAGGAATGGCCACGCCGCGCCCGACCCCAGCGCCACGAGACAGGTGGCGCCGAGGAAGCCGGGGAGTGATGCCGACGTCAGCATGACGAGCAAGCCCACCACCTGCAGCGTGACGGCGCCCCAGTAGATGAGCCTGGGTGAGACCCGATCGAGGAGGCGGCCGGCCACGGGGTGCATGCCGAGCTTGAAGAGGCCGAAGAGGGCGAGCGTGTAGCCTGGGAGCGCGCCCGAACTCCCCAGCACGTCCAGCAGATAGTGGTTCATGTATGAGAGGAACACGAGCGCATAGATCGCGTCCTGGATGCAGGCGAGGAAGATCGCGATCCAGAGCCCGTTGCGGCTGGGGTGGAGGGCTTCCCGAGTGGCCGTCGCCTCGCCGATCACGTCTTTCATGATAGGGGTGGAATCAGGGCGGGTGCGCGACGGCGCCCGTCGTGAAAGGGGACATATGCGCTTGTGTTCGTAGAACGGATGTTCTATTTTGCAGTGACCACCTGGCGAACAGCCGCCACGCACGAGGTAGTCACCATGCTCCATGACGCACCACTGCCGCTGCCGCGGCGCATCGACGCTCTTCCCGAGTACACGGATTACAGCGACACAGGCTGCGACCTGTATTCATCGTGTTTGACCTGCCCGCTCCCGCGTTGCCGCTACGAAGAGCCCGGCGGTGCGTCTGCGTTGCTCCGCGGCGGGCGCCACGCGACTATTCTGCGGCTGGCGCACGAA
>JAFKFP010000098.1 GCA_017308185.1 bacterium
CTTGCGCAAGGCCTCGCCGGTGCGCGCAGGACGCCCTGGTTGCGTCTGCTTGAGCAACTGCGGTCCGGTGGTGGCCTTCGGCGCCCAGGTGCAGGTCAGGATTCGTACCATGCCTGCCTCCTTCGATGGGCAACTCTACAGGATTGCCAGAGCGTGGGTTTATGATATGATGGGACAGTGGTACACATGTACCACTGTAGGAGGGCTGTCATGGCCGACACTGACACAACCGCAATCGAACGCGTCCAGCTCGGCGTGCGCATGGAGCGCCACATGGTGAGCGTCCTCAAGGCGCTCGCCGAATTCGAAGGCGTGTCGCTCGGGCAACTCATCGAAAACATCGTCCTCCACTCCTTCGAGCCCATACCCGGTGATGAGGGCGAATCCTGCGCCAGCCCCCACGGCAAGAAAGCGCTCGCAGCTATCGCCGACTTCAAGCGCATCTACGGTATGGATTACGATGTCCATGCACTCCGGAGCGAGCGAAAGTCCCGCAGCAACGCCGGCGCCACGCCGTAGAACACAGAGGAAAAGAGCCGCGAAGCATTCGCCCCGCGGCCCTCTGCCGTCTATCGTCCGCCGCCCGACGCCTATCTACACCTCCGCGACGGCTTCCCCCTCAACAACACTCTCGCCGTTCTGGTTCACCGTCACCACTTTGATCGTCGCGAGTTGCTTGCCGCCCTCTTCCTTCACGTCGGTGACTTCACCCTTAGCCGTGAGCGTATCGCCGGGCCACACCTGCCTGGTGAAGCGCACGCCGTACTTCTTGAGCGCCGTCGCCCCGAGCCAGTCGGTGAGCATGCGGCCCGTGAGCCCCATCGAAAGCATCCCGTGCGCGAACACGCTCGGATAACCCGCGAGATCCTTCGCCTTCGTGTCGTCATGGTGCAGCGGGTTGAAGTCGCCGCTCGCGCCCGCGTACTTCACGATATGCGTGCGGTTCACATTCTCGATAACGACCTGTTCGTGCTTGTCGCCAACCTTGAGCGTCATCATCGTCCTCCGGCTACTGGTCGACGGCGCGCCCGGTCTGCACGCCGATGGAGCGGGCGGTGACACAGAGGACGCCGTCCTGGTTCGTGTATTCGGTGATCGATTCGCTGAACATCAGCTTGCCGCCGCGGCGGCCTTCCTTTTCCCAGCGCTCGCCCGGTTTGGTCGTCACCGTGAGCACGTCGCCCGGGTGGATCGGGTGGTGGTACTCGTAGTGCTGCTCGGCGTGGAGACCCCGGCCCAGTCCGCCCCCGCCCCCGCCACTGCGTGCCGCGGCAGGCGCATCCTTGCGCGGGCGCGTCAGGTCCAGCGGGTAGTCAGGCTGGTAGTGCGCGCTGCTCTGCACGAACGTTGGCGGCGTCACAAGCCCGCCGTTGGCCTTCGCCTCGGGCGAATCGGGCTCTACGAAGGCAGGATTGATGTCGAGCACCGAGCGTGCAAATAACATCACCTGCGTGCGGTCGACAGGGAACTCAAAACTATCGGCCATGTGCGTCTCCTGAACTGTATTCGGTCGATTCGAAGCATAGGTTGTGGCGCCTGACGCGGCAACACCACCCCAGGACCGTCCGGCCCCGGTGCTGGACCGCGCGTCGAGCCTGAGCATGTCCCATTCGGGTGTGCCAGGACGCAGCAGCACCCCTTCGAACCGGCCATCGCGGATCCTCGCATGGTCGCGTGGCTCGTGAGCCCGGTCCTGATCGGCCCTGTTGCCGGCCGTCCAACGCCGCAATCATCAACCCAGATGCATCGCGTCACGATCGGCGCACATTGACGATGCAGAGGTGCCCATGACTACGACCTCCCTGTCCCCGCGCAACATGACGGCG
This sequence comes from bacterium, assembly GCA_017308185.1. Lineage (GTDB taxonomy): Bacteria > Chloroflexota > Dehalococcoidia > Tepidiformales > Tepidiformaceae > JAFKFP01. Next base: position 1,827 of record JAFKFP010000098.1, read on the forward strand.
ATACACATATCACTGACCGGGGTCGCAGCAGCGATCGGCACCCTGCTGGCAGCGCTGTTCTACCTGTTCTCGGTCCGGCGCTGGTTCAATCAGTGGGGGACGACTCCGGATGAACGGACACGCGCCATGCCCGGCGATGAACTTATTTCCAGTCCAACGAACCGCGCCATGCAGGCGATCACGGTCGAAGCG